>JAIRPZ010000244.1 GCA_031256755.1 Planctomycetaceae bacterium | reverse complement strand
AAAAATGACCCGCTCACGCCGGACGGATTATTGACTATCGAAGAGCGAAAACGGATTCTGCTTAATAACATTTACGGCGTTGACATTGATGCGAATGCGGTGGAAATCACGAAATTAAGTTTGCTGCTGAAATGTATGGAAGGACTCACTGCCGGAACGGCGGAGCGGCTGCGGGGAACGCACGAACCCATTCTGCCGGACATTGACGCAAATATCGTTTGCGGGAATTCGCTGGTCGGAAACGATTTTTATAAAGGGAAAGACATGTCGCAGTACAGCGATGAGTTTATGCGCAAATTGAATACTTTCGACTGGCATGAAAAATTTCCGCAAGTGTTCGGCGGCAGGCGACGAAGCAATGCAGCCGGCAATACAGGTTTTGATATTGTGATAAGTAATCCGCCGTATACTTATTGGATACCGGAATTCGTTCAAGAATATTTTCAGAAAAATTATCAATTCCAAAACTATCAAAAGGATTTATATCTAATTTTCCTTGAAAAATATTCACAACTGCTGCGGTACGGCGGAACGTTCGGAGTGATTGTTTCCAATACATGGCTTTTATCATTAACGTATCAAAAAATCAGGCAGTATTTAACTTCGTTCTATACTTGGCGGAAAGTGCTTTATCTGCCGAAACCGGTATTCAAAGATGCAGTAGTCGATACCCATTGTTTTGTTTTTGATTACAAGAAACCGGAGGGATTCTATCAATTTGAAGTCGATATTTACCGAAACGGGGAATATCCACTGCTGCATCGTCTTTCCTCTGCCGATATTCCGAAGAATGGTTCGCCTATCAATATCATGGCAAACCGGAAACAGCGTCAAATAGCCGAAAGAATTCTTAAACGTTCCCGTCCGTTGAAAGATTACTGTAAGATTTTCAGCGGTGTTGTTCCTTTTGAAAAGGGGGCGGGAAATCCGCCGCAAACGGCAAAAATAATGCGGGAAAAGCCCTATGTTGTGAGGGTAAACGTCCCGGCAAAGAGTGGCTGCCGCTGCTCCGCGGCAGTTTGATTCAACGTTATACAAACAAATGGTATAATAATTATTGGATTCTCTACGGCAGCAATTTAGCGGCTCCCCGTGATGCGTCTATTTTTACGGCGGCGGAAAAAATTGTGGTTCGTCAAACCGGCGATACATTGATTGCAACGCTTATCAGTAAAAATATTATTTGCCGAAAAAATTTACACATTATTCTTAACAACGGACAATACGATTTGCGTTATCTTTTAACGCTGATAAATTCCAAGTTAATGAATTACGTTTATGAATTTCTTAATCCTGAAAGAGGCGAAGCACTGGCGGAAGTAAAGAAAGCCCATGTAGAAATGCTGCCGGTTCCTTTACTGGATTTGTCGGACAAGAAGGCAAAAAAAGTGCATGACCGCTTGGCGGAATTAGCAAACCAAATGTTCACCGCTCACGAGAAACTTCGGGTATCCGTCGCCGATAGACGGGTTCACGAGCAGCGTATCCGCATTTTGGAAGAGGAAATTAACGAACATGTCTATCACCTTTACGGCTTGACGGACAAGGAAATTGCGGTGATTGAAGGGGATAGAAATGTAAAGTGAAAAAGGCAAGAAAGAACGGCTGACGTATGTGTGCCGGAACGTCTTTCATGGTTTGGACGCGGCAACAACCGCAGACATTGTCGCTGACGGAACAGCAAGCCGAATGTCGTTGAAACCGGCTGACTCTAAATCTTCACGGATTTCGTCCCATGTATAAACCATTCCTGACGCGGTTTCGACCAGCATGTTGATGCCGAACAACGTTCCGGCTTGAGGAGCGGTTCTATCCGGCTGCATCACAAAGTCCCGCACCGCAATTTGTCCGCCGCTTTGCAGTGCCGAAAACGTTTTTTTGTACAATAACCGGCTTGCGTCCCGGTTGAATTGGTGAATAACCGCACTAATCCACGCAAAATCAAAACCCGCAGGCAATTCATTCAGGAAAATATCTCCTTCGGCAAATTGCACCCGGCTTTCGTATTCCGAGCCGAGAAACCGCTTTTTCGCGGCTTCGATACCAACCGGCAAATCAAATATCACGGATGAAAGTTCCGGTACGGCTTTCAGGAACGCTTGTGTGTATGTCCCGGACGCGCCGCCGATGTCAATCATCTTTCGGAACGTTAACAGCCCTGCCTGCCGCAGCGATTCGACAACCGGTTCGGCAAGGGCTTGGGCAACGGAGTTCATTGCCCAGATGAACGACCGGCGGTCTTCTTCGGCTCCCAAAATACTTGGTTTGGTTTGCGGCGGCAGACCTGTTTTGACCGTTTTCGCAAGTTGACTCCACGCACGCTGGACATTTGCCATGTGCCGAAGCATCGGAACAAACGTTGCAGGCGACCGGCTGTCAAGTAATTCCGTGTAAGTGGCAGGTACAGAATAGTGCTGTTCTTTTTTCTCTAAAAAACCGGCAGCGGCGAGGGCATCGGACAGCATTTCGGCTGCCCGGCGGTCCATCTGCATCACCGCGGTCAATTCTTCTGCGGACAAGCGGTTTCCATGCTGCAACAACACGGTAAAAATATCGAGTTCGGCGGCTGCCTGCAACAGACACGATTCCTGAAAACGGCGGCTCATTTGATCCAAATACTGCTGTGATTTCTGCAATGTCATGATTCACTCCTTTTCTGTAAGCCGTTCAGAAAAATATATTTTCGTCCATTATAGCGTGTGGATTTAAGACAGGGATATTGACGCAGTTTATCCGAGTTGCCATTGTTCGTCAAGAGTGATTGAACCTTGACAGATTGACCGCCTGATATTCGTCTTTGTTGTTATTTACCGGCGGGCATAATCCTGTATAATCTTTACTGATTTTGTCTCTCGTTTTATTGTTTTGCCGCTATGGACATTTCCCTCGATTGGATTTCGGATTACGTTGACCTCGCCGGTTTGGATGTGAACACCATTACAAACCGCCTGACCCTTGCCACTGCCGAAGTCGAAGACACCAAAACGATCCGCCGTTCCGTGAAAGGCGTTGTGATCGGCGAAGTGAAAACCGCTGAAAAACTGACCGATAAACTGACGTTCTGCCAAGTCGATTGCGGCACGAAAATCTATACTACCGTTTGCGGTGCGCCGAATGTCCGGGCAGGCATCAAAGTCCCTTTTGCACCGGCAGGAACCCTTCTTGCCGGCGGTAAAAAAATCGAAAACAGCGAACTCGCCGGTCGGCAAAGTCAGGGCATTCTGTGCAGTGCCGCCGAACTCGGCATGTCCGATTGGCATGAAATCGTTCTCGAATGTCCCGGCAGCATCAAAACCGGTTCGCCGCTGGAACAGTTTATTCCCGAAACCGATACCCTGATCGAAATCGACAACAAAAGTTTGACGCACCGTCCTGATTTGTGGGGACATTACGGTTTCGCCCGGGAATTCGCCGCCGTTTTCGGACGCGAACTCAAACCGCTGCCGCAGACCGATTTGTCGCAATACGATCATTTGCCGGCGTATCCGCTGAAAAACGAGGATCGCGAAAATTGCCCCTGCTACGGCTGCATCGAATTTCAAACGCGGGGAACGGTTCCGTCGCCGCTTTTTATGCAGCGGCGGCTGCACGCACTCGGATTGCGGTCGTACAATCTGCTTGTTGATGTAACAAATTATGTCAACTGGGAAATTGCACAGCCGACTCACGCATTCGATGCCGACAAACTCGGCGGGATTCTTGTGAAAACGATGGGCAGAGAGGCGGAATTCCTCACGCTGGACGGACAACTCCGCAAGGTTTTGCCGGAAGACCTTTTTATTTGGGGCGGTACGGCTTGTTTGTCTGGCGGGAATGTAACTCCTTCCGCCGGCGGCAGCCGTCCGGTTGCTCTTGCCGGTATTATGGGGGGGCTTGAAACGGAAGTGACCGCAGGAACGGTGCGGATACTTTTGGAATCGGCGAATTTCAAAGCGGCACGGATTCGCCGGACTTCGGGGCGGCTTGACTTGAAGACGGATGCGTCGCAGCGTTATGAAAAGTCGCAGCCGCCGTCGAATGTCAAGGTCGGTGCGGCACGGATTTTGAAATTGATTGAAGAAGCCGGAGCGGACTTGAAAGTATTGAGCCGGTTTACGATGGACGGGGATTTGCAGGATGAAATGCGGTACATTGAATTTCCTGCCGGACGGCTGACTCAACTTGCCGGAATTGATTTGCCGCAGGAAAAAGTGCGGCAGATTCTGGAATCGCTTGGTTTTTCCGTCACATGGCGGACGGTCTGAACCGGCAGGGGCAGCGGACAGTTGCCGGACTTTACTTGCCGGGGACAAGGCACACTCGCAAGCCCAAGAAGTGGCTGCCCTCCGGCGTGTAGCAGTCGTTGTGGCGGCAAGCCGACCGGCAATATCCCGCGAGGATGTCCCAACCGCCGCCGCGGATCACCCGGTCATCACCGGACGATGCACCGGTAGGATCGATCGCCGTGTGAACCTCCTGCTTCGTTGAAACATCTTCGCCATACTCATTTTTTGTCGGTATTGCATGGTTTCGCAACGCTTTATTACCGTAATATTCATCATGCCAATCCGAACACCATTCCCACACGTTGCCGTGCATATCATGCAATCCCCAAGCATTCGCCTTCTTCGTACCGACTTCATGCGTCTTCTTGTCGCTGTTTACACCATACAAAGCATAGTCGCCAAGTTGTTTGTCATCATCGCCGAAGCAATACGCCGTTTTTGAACCCGCACGGCACGCATATTCCCACTGTGCTTCTGTCGGCAGCGCAAACTTGTATCCCTCCGGCGCGTTGTTGTTCAACTGTTCGATATACTTTTGGCAATCGTTCCAACTGACGCTTTCCACCGGCAGTGTCCGCCCTTTGAAATGAGACGGATTTTTCCCTGTTATTTTTTCCCATTGTTCCTGCGTCACTTCCGTTTCCCCAAGCCAGAAACCTTTCGTTAATTGGACTTCATGCTGCGGTTCATCATCGCGCCGGTTCTTTTCATTTTTCGGACTGCCCATCATCAACGTTCCCGCCGGACAATACCGAAACGCAAAGTCAACGCCTTTGATTTTGACGACTTTACGCTCGCCTGCTTTCGGTTCGGCAGCGGATAAACTGTTTGCAAACGGGACTTCTCCCATCGCGAAAACAACTGCGGTAAATGCCGCAAGGAAAAGTAATTTCTCCATTTGTTTGAAGGGGTTAGATGTTCAATTTACCGGCGGGGATTTTAACACGGTCACGTTTTTCCTGCAAGCGTTATTTTTAACAGGATTTACAAGATTTTCAGGATTTTTTATGACAAAAATACTGCCCGTCCGGCAAGGACTCCTGTTTAATCCTGCATAATCTTGTTATCCTGTTAAAATTTCCCCCTCTCTTACTGCCGTCTGCCGTCTGATGCCTGCCGTCTCTTCTCTGCCGTCTGCAATCTGCAAACTTCCTTCTTTTTTCCGTTCAAATCTGCTACAATAACACAGTCCTATGCATGTAAAGGAAAATCTGCCATGACTGACAAAGTAGCGCGTTATATCAATCCCTATACCGATTTCGGGTTCAAGAAGTTGTTCGGCGAAGAGGCGAACAAGGACTTGCTCATCGACTTCCTGAACGCCGTCCTGCCGCTCGAAAGCAAAATCGTCAGTTTAACCTTCCGCAACCCCGAACAATTGCCGGATAATAACGTTGACCGCAAAGCCATTTTCGATATTGCCTGCACCGGTGAACATAACGAGCAGTTCACAGTCGAAATGCAGAAGGCACGCCAGAAGTATTTCAAAGACAGAGCATTGTTTTATTTGTCATTTCCGATTCAGCGGCAAGCGCAAAAAGGGGACTGGGACTTCAATCTGAATCCGGTTTATCTGGTGGCGGTGCTGAATTTTACATACGACGAAAACGAAGAAAAACGGAAGATTTACCGGCTCGTTTCATTGAAAGACCAAGACGGCGAGGAATTCTTGGACAAATTGAAGATGGTGTTTTTGCAGATGCCGCTGTTCCGGCTGACGGAGCCGGAATTGAAAACGCGGAAGGACAAATGGATGTACTTTTTGAAAAACTTGGAGGACTTTGACGAGATTCCGTCAATCCTTCGCGAGCCGGTTTTTGAAAAGGCGTTTTCGGAGGCGGAGTATTACCGGCTGTCGCCATTGTTGCAGGAGCAATATCAGCGGGACTTGATGGCATATCGGGACAACGTCAACGTAGTCGAAACCGCAAGAAGAGAAGGACTTGCCGCCGGACTTGCCGAAGGCGAGGCGAAGGGGCGGCTTGCCGAAAAAGCCGAAGTGGCGCGGAATATGAAAGCGAAAGGATTGCCGCCGGCGTTGATTGCCGAGTTGACAGGACTTCCGGCATCCGAAATCGAGCGGCTGTGAAGCGTCAATACAAGCAACAAGCGGCTCTACCCGTCTGCCAACTCCGTGTCCCGTTTGTTTTTCCCTTTGACAGATGTTCGGAAAATCGTTATCTTTCAATGAATGAAAAACGATGACCGTCATAAAATATGATGAATTTCCGGTATTTTTTGTCCGCGACCCTGTTTGCCGGGCTTTGTTCGGCGGCAGACGCACAGCCGCAGAATCCGCCGCCGGCAGAAAACTCCCGGCAGGCGACATCGCTGCTCACTTCTTGGGGTGCCGAAGTTACACCGGAAAAAGTCCATCCCGAATATCCCCGACCAACCCTCGTCCGCTCCGAATGGCTAAACCTCAATGGACTTTGGGATTTCAAGTCCGGGCAAAAAGAGGATAAAGAACTCAAAAAAGAGGAATTCCGCCGCAAAATCCTTGTCCCTTTCCCGCCGCAGTCCGCTCTTTCCGGTGTCCGGCAGCCGGCAGAACGCTGTATTTACCGGCGGACGCTGACCATTCCGCAGGATTGGGACGAAAATTGCCTGCTCATCCTCCACTTCGGGGCTTCCGATTGGGAAACAACGGTCTTTGTCAACGGTCAAAGTGTCGGTGAACATCGGGGCGGATACGACTCTTTTTCGTTTGACATTACCCGATTTATCCGCCGGAAAGAAGTCAACGAATTGACCGTTCACGTCTCCGACCCGGCACAAAAAGGAAATCAGCCGCGCGGCAGGCAATCCTCCGCACCGGCAGGCGTTTGGTATACCGATTCAACAGGTCTGTGGCAAACCGTCTGGCTCGAACCGGTACCGCCGTATTACATCCGGTCGCTGCAAATTCACACAGATACCGACACCGGCACCGCCGTTGTACAAGTCGACGCAAATGCTTCCGGCAGAGAATTGACACTTTCGGCAGAAGCGTTTGACGGCGAAAAATCCGTTGCGAAAGTATTCGGCGGCTGTGACGGTCCGATGCTGCTCCGGCTGCCGCAAACCGAAGTGAAAACGTGGTCGCCGGATTCGCCGCACCTTTACCAAGTCCGCGTCCGGCTGCTGTACAAAGATACGCCGATTGACAAAATCGGAAGTTATTTTGCTTTTCGGAAAATCGAAAAAACGAAAGACGAAAACGGTCATCCCTGCATCCGGTTGAACGGCAAACGCCTTTTCCTGATGGGGGTGATTGATCAGGGATTTTACCCGGACGGACTGTACACCGCACCGGCAGACGGAGCGTGCCGGATGGACATCCGCGTGGTCAAAACGCTGGGATTCAATGCGATCCGAAAATATCAAAAAATTGAACCGGAACGCTGGTATTTTTGGTGTGATCGGCTGGGGATTCTTGTTTGGCAGGATATGCCGGCGGGCGACAACAAAACGCCGGAATCGCAGCGGCAGTTTCGTACGGAATTGCAGCGGTTAATTCAATCGCGGCAACACCACCCCTCTATTATTTGCTGGACAATTTTTAACGAAGGTGCGGGGCAGCACAATACGGAAGAATATATTGATTTGGTGCGCAAACTTGATTCGAGCCGGTTGGTTTGCGGTGCGTCGGGCTGGGCGGACAATAAAGGGGGTGATGTGAATGTTTCGCATAAATTTCCCGAACCGGAGATGCCTGCGGCAGATGCTGATCGGGCGGCGGTGATTGGTTCCTTTGGCGGTTTGACGCTGGTTCCGCCGCCGGAACATGCTTGGACGCAAAATACGTGGGGATTTCAGCACGTTGCGGATTCGGAAATGCTGGTGAAACGGTTTGAGGCGATGCATGGGGAATTGCGGAAGATGATTCAGACGCAAAACCTTTGCGGAGCGTTTTTCCGGCAGTTGACGGACACGGAAGGGGAGTGTAACGGGCTAATGACGTATGACCGGAAACTATTGAAGATTCCGCCGGAAATGTTTGAGGCGATGAATCGGGCGGCGATCAAAACCGGCGGCACAGAGCGGGACGATAAAGTCGATAAGGTTAAGTGAATGTTTCCGCCCCCGCTTTACGGAATTGAATTTGAATGTACAATGGGGAAATTGCGGTGCGGCGACTGATGCGGCTGTATTGCTAATTTTATCGCGGGGTAGAGCAGTTGGTAGCTCGTGAGGCTCATAACCTCAAGGCCGCAGGTTCGAATCCTGCCCCCGCCATTTTCTCCCCGAAATCTTCGTTCAGGAGACGAAATCAGTATTGTTCAGGCGGCAATGCCGGGCAACGTGATTTGGTTTATCAAAACGCAGGCGGGAGCAATGGTCATTGCTCCCCGCTATCTGTTAGATGAGGCGAAACCGGTATCGTTTTTCAACTATTTCTTCATTATCAGTGAATTCATTCTTATTGAGGTGAGTTGCATTACGGAATCCATCGGTGTGCGCCGGCGGCGGAATTGATGTTTTGGAAAAAAACTTGCTTGCCGAAAGAGTAACGCAGCATCGCGCTAACGCCGCTTGTTTTTACGGCGTTTTGTCTTTTTGTTTTTATCCGTCTCTTTTCCCTTCTTTTCCCCTCTCGGCATAGAAGGAACGGGCAGCACCGGAATGACAGGACGTTTATGCGAAGAAACCCTGTCAAAAAACTTTCCCAGCCGGCTGAATAAAATCGCCGGCAGAGAAATCAGATAACCGGAAAGGGCAACAACAAGAATTACAAACAGCAATTCGGCAAATCGTGCAACCGGTACGAAATCACTTAAACCAAAGATCAGCATGCCGACACCGCAAATCAATGTTGTTTGGAACAAAGCCGTACTGCAATGGTGGTACGCATACTGGACAGCATCCCGCCGGAGTAAGCCGCGTTTCAAACCAATATGCACCCACGTTAACAAGTGCAGCGTGCCGTCCACCGAAATACCGAGCGCAACACTTGCCGTCATCATTGATCCCATATCGACCGGTATATCGCAAAGCCCCAATAGACCGAAAACGACCACGCAGGGAAAAACATTCGGCACCATCGAAAGCAAACCCCGCATGACTCCTTTCAGCATAATCATCATTGTTACCGCAATGAGACCGAAAGCAGCGGTGAAACTGTAAATCAAATCCCAGAGCAGCAGTTCCTGCGCCATAATCACCAGCGGCACACCGCCGGTCACATCAAAACGGGGCTGCGGAGCTATTGCTTTTTCCAGCCGGTCGGAAGCGGCACCGCCGGCAGGAATAACGTGTTGCTGTTCCCTTTGCTGCACCGCAAATTGTTCCAGCCGGTTTTGGACTTCCTGCACCATCTTGGGATAGTCCGCCTTCTTTTGCGTAGAAACCCGCAAACTGATCCGCCAATAGGTACCGGCATCTTCGCCGCTTTCAACACTATCGAAAAACCGAAGGTCTTTCAGCCGGTCTTTATGCCGCGTTAAAAGTCCTTCCATACTGGAACGCATTACAGCGGCTCTGGTTCCGCCACCGGTTCGAGACGGTAAATTCGGAACAAAATTTAAGACCGAAATGACCGTATCGACATTTTCGGTCTGTTTCAATGCTTCAACCGCTGCACTTAAAAAATGAAGTTGATCAAGCATCTTTCTGCCGGATACGCCGTCGGGAAACTGTACGACAATTTCAAGCGGAATGAGTCCGCCGATCCGGTTTTCCAATTCTGCGTAATCCTGTAAAACCTTGGCTGTTTTCGGAAGAAGACCGTGAAAAGTTACCGATGTTTTGAGATATTGTACATTAAAGGCAAAAAATACGAGCAGGGCAAACGTGCAGACCGTTGTCGGCAGACGATACCGAAACACCACATTTCCAAACCGTTCCCAAAATTCCAGTTTCGGCAGTTCGTCCGGTATATCATTCCGATAGCGGTCGGGATACCACTTTTTGATCGGATATTCCTGCAATACGGAAAGGATAAAGAGGAACAAAAACACCGTTCCGATAAACAGCGTCAGCGAAGCGTAAATGCCGAAGGTCTGAATCGGCACCATTTTACTGACCGCAAGCGATCCCATTCCGAGAATGGTCGTGATTGAAGCAAGCGAACAAGGAATCAATGCCCGATTGAGTGTTTTCCGCGGTGCTTCGAATTCTTCGCCGGGCATCATTTCGGAAAGCGTTTCTTTGTAATAATTGATGAGATGTACGCCGCCGGAAATCGTCAGCACATAAACCAGCGATGACGTAAGCATCGAAATGGAATCAACGTGCGCACCGCTCCAATACAGGATTGTACCGGCAAGTTCTTCGTTGATGATCGCTGCCCAAAAGACAAGCACCGCGGCAAAACCGTTCCGCAGACAGCATAAAAGCAGAATAAAACTAAAAGCAAGAAAAAACGGCAGCAATGTCCGCTGCGACTTGGACGAGATTTCGTCTATGGCTACACTGTCAATACTCGGACCGGCGATGTAAATGTCGGATCGGGGCAAACCGGTCTCTTGTTCAACGGTTGTGAAAAGGAATTCGATAGCGGTGGCGGGATTATTCCATCCCTTTTCGGACATGCTGACGACCATGCAGGCATCTTTCCGGTTTTGTCCGATAAGCCAGCCGGCAAGGCGGTTTTCCGCACCTTCTTCGTCAATATAGGGAACATCGCTGGTCAGCGATTCGATGACGGATCGGGTGGTCATGGCGCGGGCAAAGTAGGCGGGCGGGTCCATGACTTTTTCCGCGACAGTATCGAGACGTTCATCTTCGGTATTGCAGCCCTTCCATGAGATCATCAGATATTCGCCTTCGGGAAAATGCCTGATGTACCGTTCGTTGAACACTTGGAGTTCTTTTGTTCCTTGGGGAAGCCAATCGACAACACGGTTGGTGGTTTTTTTTCGGGCTTCGGCGGCTGACCAAACGGCAAAAGCGAATAGGATGATGCTGCTCCAAATGAGGAGTAGACGCAACGGACGGTTCAGAAATTCACGCTTTTTGGACGGGGACATTCAGGAACAGTGAAAATAAAGCACGTCCTTATTATAGCACAAATTTTCAGCGGGGGGCTTGGCTGCCAGAAGTACGCCGCTGCTTTGCTTTCATACAATAATATACGTATATTTTGCAAGCACTTTGCGGCCTCGCTCGCATATCGCCTCCGCCACCCAATGCAATTTCCATAATCATCGGGGAGGCACCGGACAGCAAACGGACAACCATTGCGCTGACCGGCTTGCGGAAGGAAGACCAAGAATATGTTCGGGAATAACATTCTGCCCGCTGATTACGCTGCCGGCAAGTTTCTACGGCTTTTCAACGGTAATGTCAAACTTTGTCGAACCGGTGACGGCACAATTCAATCCGCTGGTGCGGGCCGACATATACTTTTCCGCAACCAGCACTTTGCCCGGTATGATCCCTTCATCGCTCATCGTTCCCGCTTCCGCCGCAATGACTGCAACGGCGTAGTGTCCCTTCGGCACTCCGTCCGTTGCTTTGACCGAACCCAATGCATACGAGCCGTCCGGGTTGATTTTCCCGCTCGCAGTAAAAGTGTCCGTTTCGAACCGCACTTCGCCTTGTGTCACCGGCGTGCCGTCTGTGTATTTGACCGTGCCGGTCACGCTGAC
>JAIRPZ010000211.1 GCA_031256755.1 Planctomycetaceae bacterium | reverse complement strand
ACGGGAAACGCCGGGGAAATCGCAAAAATTGATAGTTGATCATTGATGATGAGAAATTGATCATTAGGCTGAAAAAGAACTGCTGTAAACGGTTTCACTCCGTTTAATGATCAATGATCCGTTATCAATGATCAATGATCCGTTAAAATCTGTCCTTGCCGGCAAGGTTACCGCTGCGGACAGCACTTTCCAATGTCGCTGGATAGTCCGGCAGCACCCAGTCCCCCGCAATGCCGGCGTTGGAAAACAGTCGACCCACCGGTACATCAAACCGCTCCCGATTCGCAAAAACCGAAATTCCCGGAGAAAACACCGCATCAAAACGTACCGTAACCCTCGCATGAACAGCACGCAGCGGCGAACACCCGAACACAGCCCGCAGTTGTTCCAATATCCTTTCGACCAGCATCCGGCTGCCGCTTGCCGTCATTTCCGCATCCGGCAAAATCCGGTGAGAAGCACTGACCACCACCGTATAATAATGGTCCGACTCCTTGCAGCAGCAGAGAAATTGTCCGTCTCCTCCCAGTAAAACGCCGCATTTCCTGCCGTTTAGGAGCGGACGATCCAGCCAAAGATGCACCGTTGAGATCGAACCCGGCTCAAAACGGTTCAGCCCAAGCCGCTCCGCAGTGTCCGAAAGACCGGAATCATTCAGCACCTTCCACAACGCAAATGCCGGAACCGCAAAAACATAATCATCGAATTGTTCTGTGCTGCCGTCAGAAAATTCAACCGCGGTAATTTCGACAGCACTGTTTTTTTTCTCCCAATGCAGCCGCCGCAGACGCTTGAAAAATCGGAACGAAATGCCAAGTTTGGTCAGCGGATTCAGAACGGCATCATGGTAAATCTCCCGCAGCGGAACAATCGGAAGATGCAGCGTCATTCCCCCGCGTCCGGCAAAAAAAACGTCCCGGACAACCTTCTGCAACGCCGCCGCCGCCGTATGATCCGCCGTTTCGCTCAACGCACTCAAAATCAGCGGATCCCAAAAAGAATCACGCGTCTTTTGCGGAACCCAATGCTGCCGAAGCCAGTCCGCAACGGTTTTTGCCGGAAGATTTGCCCGAAAAAAATCTTCTTTGACCAATTTTTGCAGTAAATATCCGGTTTTCAAACGTTCCGAAAAGGGGAGAAACGGCATCGTCAAAAGAGCAGGCAGGAATTGCAGAGAAACCGGCAGCAGACGAGACGCAGATAAATTCCAGCATTGATTTTGCACATTGTAAAAGGGGAGCGTATCGGTTTGCTGAAAAAAACGGTCTAAACCGAGCCGGCGGTTGAGGGCAAGCATTTCCGTACAGCAGCCGAGAAGCAAATGCTGCCCGTTGTCAATCCAGACCTTGCGTACCGGCTCCGGCAATGACGCAGCACGCCCGCCGAGGACAGATGCCCGCTCGAAAATTACGGGCTGCCGTCCTTGTCTTGCAGCGGTCTCTGCGGCAGCAATACCGGCTAAGCCGCCGCCGATCACCGCAAGTGTTCGAGAAGAACCGGACAATTTTGTTTCGGACAGACACTTATTTTCATCACTATACCATAAAACAGCAGCCGCTGTCCTGCCGCTCTGCCGGTTTGCCTGACCGGTTTGAAAACGGACTCCGCCGGCACCGGTTAAGAAGAAGCCGCTGCCGGTGCTGCGGGCGTTGCGGGCGGTTGCGGCGTAGTTGATTTCGCACGCCACGCCGCAGCCCACGAATTGCTCGCTCGCTCGGCGGTCTCCCGCACATCCATCGACCGATCCGTTTTCAGCCGCAGAAGCGTCTCCAAAGCCTGTTTTTCCAAAATCATCCCAAGAAAATTGATCGCCGTCGTCCGCACCGAGGTCTCATCATCTTCTTCCGCAAGTTTGATAATTTTCGCTAAAAACTCTTTGGCATAACCGGTAAAAAACGCCACCCGGCACGCCGCTGACCGGCGGATCGGAATCGGCGAGCCGATGTTGTCTTCAATCATTTTATAAGTATTCGGATCGGCAAGACGGACATACCGTCCCATCGACTGCGCCGACATCGGTGTCATTTGACTCACCCGCGCCGCAAAGGATTCCACGTGCAAATCCGGCATCATTTCGTAAATCGCCTGCCGTATGTCCTGATTGGGACGTTCAATCAACGCCGGCAGGATTTTATCGACTTCAGCAACATTGCGTGTTTTGAGCAGCCGGAATATCGTTGCCGCCGTCAGCCCGTCGGAATCGTTGACAAAATGAAGCAGCACCCGGTTGATTTCTTCGCCGATCAGCCAGCGGACAGATTCCGCCGCCGCACGCCGGGAATCCACGGACGGACGTTCAAAGAAAAAACGGTAAAGACGGACAACCCGCTCCTTCGGAAAACTTACGGCAGATAATAACTGCACCGCATTGCGTTCCAGCCCTTCCACAAGAGCAGGCAGTTCCGGGTTGTCGGCATTGAACCAAGCGAAATCCTGAAACCGTTTGAGCGCATCGCGGAATTCGGGACTGGGGTCTTTGCCGATAAATTCCAGCAGTTTCCGCACAAACAGCGGATCGGAACGTTCCGTAATAATGGCATCCATCACGGCTGGCGATTCAATATCGTTGACATAATTCAGAAGAACACGCAGATAACTTTTGTGATCGCCTGTCCGCAGCAACTCGCCGATTTTTTTTGCCGTTGCGGATCGGTGATCGGCGGCAACCACTTTCATGGTATCGAAATCCTTTTTGGCGATGATCAGCAAACTTTGGATCACTTCGTCAATCTGATTGACGGAATAGCGTTTGACGGGACTGTCGAGCAGCCCGACAAACCATTCGCGTTTCCGGTCGAAATTGACCCGTTCATTTTCCGGTGCGGCAGCAATGTCCGCATAAAATGATTCGGCAAGATGCAGCAGCACTTTCCGCATGGACTGCGATACGGCAGCGTCTGACGATTCCAAAAAGTAGATGACCGTCGGCAGCATCGGCAGAAGATTGTATTTCATAGTGATTTCGGCGGCTTTTCCGCGCAATGTGCCGGAGGATTCCCGCATAGCGGCATCGGCTAATTTTCCGATGCGGTCTTTCCGTACTTCCGCTTCGGAAGAACACGCCGTCCACCAGAATTCTTCGTCAGTCAGAAACTGCCTGAACAGCATCACATACAATTCCGGTTCTTTTTTCAGGTAGAGCGCATTAAAGGCGAGGCGGCGGAAACCGGTATCGGCATTGCCCAGCAAGCCCTGTAAAATTTCGTTGGCTGCGGGATTGGCGGACTTGCCGATAAATTTAATCGTTTTTTCTTGAAATACGGTCATAGGCAACGGATATTCGGAACGAACACGGAAAACGAAGGGCTGCCGCCTTCGTTTTTCCATTGTACCACATGATCGCCCGCCCGTTATCGCCGGCTGTTTCACCGGAATAGCCGCCGTCAATGTCCGTTTACCCTGTCCCCCTTCCCCAATATTTGAACCATGCTATAATGTTATACATACTAAACTTTTTTACAGTTTCAAACAGATGTTTTTTCACTGTAAAAATGACTTCAGTAAAAATAACTCAAACAGAAAAGGAGAAAAAAATGACAACAAGACAGAGTCTCCGGGACAATGCGTTCCGGTCGGTTTTTATTCATGCCCTGATTACAGGGGCGTGTGCGGCAGTATTTTTCGCTGCCGCCGTTTCCGTATTTGCCGAAGAAAGCGGCAAGCCCGGACTGCTCATTCTGACGCACGGCGCACCGTCGCCGAAATGGCAGGAGTCCATCAAAGACATCGCTGCACGCACGGCGAAACTGAATGAAGCAAAAGGGGCATTTCATGCGGTGACCGCTGCGAACATGGAATTTGCCCAGCCCGATGCCGCCGAAGGGGTTCGCACCCTTGAAAAAGCGGGCTGCGACAGAATTATCGTCGTTCCGGCATTTATCGGTCATACCTCTCACACGCATTTTGACGTTCCCGCTTCGCTGGGGCTTTATTCATCGCCGTCCGTCCGAAAAACGATGGAACTGGAAAAAGTCAAACCTGCCGCACCGAAAGTTCCCGTCACGGTGACGCAGCCGCTCTGCGATGGAGATGTGCTGGACAAATATGTGAAAGATGAAATTGCCGCACTGTCGGAAAATCCGGCAGACGAAGCGGTCCTGCTGCTTGCCCACGGAGACGAACAGTATGCCGGTTTGTTTGAACCGGTGATGCGGCGGCTTCTGATTGAAGCGGCAGGCAGTAAAGGAATCACTGTCGGCGACTGGCTTTGCTGCGGAATGGGGGAGTCATGGAACCGGGAGGTTGCCCCTGTGATTCGGAAAATGGCAAAGGATCGCAAGCGGGTCATCGTTATCGGTTTTTACCTCGTTTCCTCGGCGAAGAGCATCAGCCGTGCGGGTGAACGGCGAGGTCCCGCTCGTCCGGCAGGCGGAACAGCAAACGAGACAGCAGGACCGGAAAGAGAACGCCGTGCGCCGCTCGAAGGAATTGATGTCCGTTTTTCCGAGCGGGGAGTAATTGAACATCCTTATGTGCCGCAGTGGATTCTGCAAAGCGCATCGGAAGCACTGTGATACCTGCGCTGCGGGTATTCCGGGCGTGATCAGCAGGGGAAGCGGCTGTACCGCGCTGGCGGAGAACGCAGGGACGCAACGACACCGCCAGCCCCCCCTCCCACCCCTTGTCAAAAGTTTTTATCGTGCTATATTGTTTGCCGGATATAAGTTTTGATCATTTAACTATTTTTTTGATTCAGAACTTTTCAGTCCCGTTTCCTTTCACAACACTATCATTTTTCAGAAAGAAAAATTTTATGTCCAAACATACATTTCATGCTATCGTTCCCGATAACGGTTATCGGGAGGAATCCTCTGTCCGCAAATCCCGCTTTATTAACATAGGCGAATTAAAAGGGGGCGGGCAAAACCGCAGTCTTGTCTGGGGCGGGAAACCGCCCTTGCCGGACGGACAATACAAACCGCAGACACGCCCTGCATGTCTGCACGTCAAGGGGTTCACCCTTGTCGAACTTCTGGTCGTGATCGCCATTATCGGCATGCTGATCGCTTTGCTGTTACCGGCGGTGCAGGCGGCGAGGTCTGCTGCACGAAGGATGCAGTGCCAAAGCAACCTCAAACAGTACGGCATCGCCCTGCATAACTATCACAACACCTTTGACCAGTTCCCCGACTTGGCAACAGTTGCATCGGGCAGCGGTACCAATTCGGCTTACTCCGTTCAGGCACGGCTGCTCCCTTACACGGAAAATACCGCCCTCCACGAGTTGCTCGATTTCAGTCAGGCGATTTCATCAGGGTCAATGCCGACCGCTTTCCTGTATCATGCAAGAGAAGTCATTGCCCAAGCACCTTCTCTTGTCCGGTGTCCTGACGACCCGGCCGAGCGGCTTGTCCCAAGTCCATACGCTATCTATGTTGACGAACTCAACGACCAAACGACCGCATCGCCGAAGACCGCAGCGTGTCAATCCGCTCCCGGAAACTACGTTGTCTGTACCGGCGACAACATTTTCCGCATCAGCAACACCACCGAGTTCAACAAGGAAACAAAGTATGACACAGGCGGTCTGTTTCACTACAAGTCCGGCTACGATATTGCCGCCATTACTGACGGAACGAGCAACACGATGGCAATGTCCGAAGCCGCGATTTCCGACGGAAACGCAGTGGCGACGATGAGCATTGACGAGGTTATTGCCGCCAAAAAGAATCATTATCTCATCGGCAGCAATTTCACACTGAAAGACAGCGATTCCTTCATTTGGGCGACCCCGGAAACGTTGAAAGACAACAATACCGGCAAAAAAAGTTGGAATGCGCAGCGGTGTACGTCGTGGCTTATCGGTGCGGTCTTTTGCAGTTCTTACGGGGCGTATTTGCCGCCGAACTCGAAAATTCCGGGTGCAAACTGGATGAATCACGGCTTCTATGGTGCGTACAGTTACCACAACGGCGGTGTGAACGTTTTGTTTGCGGACGGTTCGGTGCGGATGATTCCGAACACGGTTGACTATGGTGCTTGGAAAGTCGCTGCGACCATCGCCGGCGGAGAAAGCGTCTCGCCGTAGTCCTTGCCGGACGGGCAGTCCTGCCGGACAGGCATATTTTTAATTGATAATTAGAGAGACGGCAGATTGCAGACGGCA
>JAIRPZ010000212.1 GCA_031256755.1 Planctomycetaceae bacterium | reverse complement strand
TGCGATCCTTGTGAACCCGCGTGCAATCCGTGCGACTCGTGCAGCGGGCTGTTCAGCGGCGGATCAACCGGCAGCCGTTCCGGTTTATTCGGCGGAGGTTCTTCCGGCGGCTCCGGTTTGTTCAGCGGCGGGTCATCTTCCGGCGGAGGATCGTTTGCCAGCGCATTCGGACATTCCGGTTCCGGTGCGTCGAAAATGGTCGGCGATCTCCCGTTCTGGTTCGACGGTAGTTCTCGCGGCGATATGGGCAGTTATCCTCCGAGTTCTTCGAGTTCAAGTTCAAGTTCACATGAAACCGGCGAATCCATGGTGGCACGCGTCAATATTTCGGAAGGTTTTACTCCGTACATTATGACCGGTGCCAATGTTGATTGGCGGCATTTCGACATCGGAAACAGCGGGTATGGAGCCACCATCGATCGGTTTGCTTTCAGTTATGAGCAGAAACTCTCGGCTTCCAGTTCGCTGCAAGTCGGACTGCCGGTTGTTATTACGGAATCCTTCGGCACCATGTGGGATGGAACATCTTGGACTCACCGCTCAAGCGAAATCGGCAACGTGAGTTTGGTCTACAAACGGGTTGTCAATACACGCAGCAACTGGAAACCGGTCTACGGATTAGCCATGGCACTGCCGACAGCGAAAGCAGGCGGGATCAGTGCCAGAGGTGTTCAAATTGTTCCGCACGTTGCCATGCATTATGACAACGGCAAGCAGTTCGGCAACGCCCTGACGCAGTTTGACTTACCGACAGAGAAACTCTATACGCAAATCTGGCATCTCGATACGAACATCGGACAGTGGTTCTATCAATCGGCAACTTCCAGAGTCGGCGGACAGTTGGAACTTCACGTGACGCGGAGTTTGGAATCGAAAAAGAGCGATGCGGTCTTCAATATCGCCGCCGGTCTTCCGATCCAAACCCGCCGATGGGACATCACACCGGCAGTCGTTTTGCCGCTGTCGAGTTCCAAAGACGAGTTTGGGGAATACACCCATCGGATGTTCAACTCTGAATTTGTGCTGATGATCAACCGCAAATTCTAGTTGTTTCATGAAAAAAGTTCGGGCAGAACAACGGCTGCCCGCAGCAAAAGAGACCGGATGCATACCGTCCGGTTCTCTTTTTCATCGGCTTACACAGTTAGATATAAAATGAATCCCTGCGAAAAACAATTACTGACCATTCTGAACGGCATCAAAGAAGGACAAAGCGAGTCGTTTACGTTATTTTTTGAGAAGTATTTCGGCAAACTTTCCGCTGCGGCCCGCAACCGGCTGTCGCCGCATTACCGGATCGCCCGCGATGAAGAGGACTTTGCCGTCAGCGCACTCAACAGTTTTTATCAAGGCATTGCCGGCGAACATTATCATTCGATCTCCAGTGAAAATGAACTTTGGAAAGTGCTGCTGACGATTGTCAGCCGGAAGATATTCAAACATATCCGCAGCGAACAGACGCAGAAACGGGGCGGCGGCACAACAATCGGCGAATCCGCTTTCACCGGTTCCGGTGAGAGCGAAGGCAGCGGTCTTGCCGATTTGCCGGACACGTCCGAAATTACCCCGCTGATGGAAGCGGAATTCGCCGACACCAGCGAAGAACTGTTTCAGGCATTGGACGACGAACCGATGCGCAGCGTAGCCCGGTTTTTGTTAGAAGGATACACGCTTGACGAAATCGCGGAGCAACTCGGCTGCGTCAAAAGAACCGTGGAACGCAAACTCAAACGGATTCGTGAAATTTGGAAAACCATTACCGACCAATGGAAAACGGTGTAAACAAAAGCACCATACTTTACGGAAAAAAACTGCCGGAACATGACCTGCCGATGCCGGGGACATCGGTCATGACGGGCGGTTCTGCCGGCGCACGCCCGTCCGCAGCGGGGAGCGTCTCCACAAAGGATGAAATGCTTGACCTGTTTGAAAAGCACTGGACGGAAAAAAGCATCATGCAGTTGCCGGCACTGCTGGCCTCGGTTGCGGCAGAAAATGCGGCAGAAAGAGAGGAAATCGCATGCGATTTGATCATTACGGACATACAAACCCGGTTCCGTAAAGGTCTCCGATTTGATCTGCCCCGTCTGATTGAAATGTTTCCGTCCTATGAACCCGCCATAAACGATGCTTACTTGTATGTGATAAAGCAGCAGCGACTCGGCGAATATGAGTATTATGAACAGATCGGCAGCGGCGGAATGGGGAAAGTGTACCGCGGACAGCATCGTTTAATGCAACAGAACGTTGCCGTGAAACTGTTAAAAACAGAATGGCTTGCCAGTGCGGAACACCGATCGCGGTTTCTCCGTGAAATGAAACTTGGCTGTCAGTTGATTCATCCGAATTTTGTCCGTGCGGTCTACGGCGGTGAAGACCACGGGCGATACTATATCGTGATGGATTATGTGAAAGGGAAAAATCTGCGGACAATCGTGAAGGACGGTCCGCTGTCCGTGCCGCTGGCATGTTCGATTATTATGCAG
This sequence comes from Planctomycetaceae bacterium, assembly GCA_031256755.1. Classification (GTDB taxonomy): domain Bacteria; phylum Planctomycetota; class Planctomycetia; order Pirellulales; family Thermoguttaceae; genus WRKP01. The sequence continues at coordinate 22,542 of JAIRPZ010000212.1, read as the reverse complement.
ACGGCAAACGGTTTGCAGTTTGCCGTCGAAAACGGCATTATTCACCGCGACATTAAACCGGAAAACATTATGTTGGCCGAAGACAAAACGGTCAAGATTCTCGATTTCGGTCTCGGCAAATTCACGGCGGAACAGCAAATTGATGCCAATATTGCGCATACGGTCGTTTCCGTAACGATGGGCAGTGTGGATTATATTGCGCCGGAACAATGGAAAGATGCCGGATCGGTGACATTTCACGCCGACATTTATTCGCTCGGCTGCGTTTTCTTTTTTCTGCTGACCGGACGTGCGCCGTTTGAACGCGACGAATGGAACCGGGAGCAGCGGATGATTGCTCATCTGCAAGACATGCCGCCGGAGATTGCGGCCTACCGCAGCGATTGTCCCGAAGAAGTGGAACAGTGTATCCGCAAAATGCTGGCCAAGACACCGGCAGAACGTTTTGCGCAGCCGGCGGATGTGATTGCCGTATTGCGTCCGTTTGCCGATGAAAAAGGTTTCAGTTCATTATACGGCAGCGGGCTGCTGATAGACAGCGGCGTGCCATCTCCGCCGTCCGCACTGCCGGCGGTTCTTCCGCCGAAACCGCTGTGGCGAAGATACTTGCCTCATTCCGTTTTGACGCTGATCGCCGGTGCGGCATTAATCAACGGACAATGGAAACAAAAAGAGAATGATGATGACCGTCCGAAGCCGCCTCCCGTGATGAAACCGGATGATCCGGTACTGCCGGAAGGATTATCCGCTGCCGATCTGCGGCGGATTGAATATGTGCCGTTTGACGGGCGGTGGCGCGAGGAATCCGGCGAACAGCCGATCAATTTTTTTCACCGCACCGACTCCGCCTTTCCGGCAGCCGATCTTCACTCCCAAGCCGTGCGTCTGCATTTTGACGCAATCAAGACAAACGATTTCAATGCGGCGCAGCAAGCCCAGTTGCTTTATGCTAAAGCCGCTGCGTCTTATGATGCTGCCGCTTCGCTGAAAGCAAAATATCTGAAAAAAGTTTGCCAATTTGATGCTGCGAATTTGGACTGGTGGCTTAACAGCAATCCTGAACGCTATCAGCAACTCGTCAATGCCATTTCCGCGGATTCGGTTATGGCGGACGATATTCTTTTCCGCTGTGAATTGCAGATTTCGGCGGCGGAAAAACTGGCGGCGGCAGGACAGCGGCAGAATTCGGTTTTTGATGCCGTCCGCAAAATACTCTGCGATCAACAGCATGAGCATGCTGCGGAACAATTGGACAAACGCTATGCGGCGGTGTTAATGAAACAATGGCAACTGTCCGAGGCGGAAACGGTTTTCCGCCGGATTCACCGCCGCGCCTTAAAACAGAATAAAGACGATGTGCTGGCCGCGGACGTACTGGCCGCTGCGGTTCCGCTCCTGAAAATTCAATGCTGGTTCGGAAATCATCAGGATGCCCGTAAAAACTGCCGCGAGTTATTAGCGAAAATGAAAGAGAATCCGGCGGCGGAAAAAACCGTGCTGCCGTACAAAATTGATCTGCGGGAAACATTGGCGGACAGTATGTTTGCCGAACTGGTCAGCGTTCAAGCCCGCGGGCAGAACGATCCGTCGCGTCTTGCGTATTGTTTCACCGAAGGAATCGACAGATACAAACTCGCCGCGGAGGAAACCGGCGACAACGACCGTCAATTTATTCTGCGGTGCAAGTCGGCACTGCTGCGGTGTGTCGGCGGACAAAAAGACACCGGGGTTCCGCCGGAAATTTACGGACAGCCCTCCCCTTCTGCCGTACTCATCTATTCGCTGCTCTCGCTGTTGTCCGCTGATGATAATGAGGATAACGACAATACGGTTCTGATGCTTCACGACTGGCTGGACAAACAGTTATTGATCACGAATCCGCTGGAACGTTATGAAGGGCAGCGGCTCGCGCTGCATTTGCTGGCTCTGCATATATTGTTCTGCAAAAAGAGCGAGAATCAGTGGTTCGATGTTGAAGAAGCGGAAAAATATATCGTGCCGCTGTTAAAAACCGTCAAAATGCTGCCGCCGCTGCTCCCTTATTATGATGCGGTGATTCAATGCTGCGGACATAACATTCCGCAGCAGGCGTTTTGGATTGCGGAGTCGCGGCATATAACACTGCCGGAAAACAAATCGTGTCTGCTTTTTTATTTTCCGATGAGTTCAGCCAACGGTTTTGCGGTTTTTATTCCGCAGGATCGGCAGCAGGTACAGCGGTTTCTTTTGCCGTATAACCGGCAGCAGATCATTGAATGTTCGGCTTCCGGCGATTCGTGGAATTTGCCGAAAGAACTTCTTGCGCTGATTCAATCGGAATTGAAAAACAGCCGTCCGCCGGTGTTATTTTGGGACGATTCGGAATGTTGGTCTCAAGAAGAACAGCATCATGCTTTGACGGTATCTCAATGGCGTGCGGAAGATTTGCCTGCAAGTTTGTTTTGGGGAACGGTGAAATAGACGTGTTGCGTTCTCACAGCCGTTTGCCGCAGCGGGTTTCCCGAAGGCGGTACATTGAGCAAAAAACCGCGGAACGTGTGTTCCGCGGCTCTTCCTCGCTTCAGATCTCCTTGCGGCGGCTCATTTCTGCAAGTCGATGGATTTCGTTTGCAGACCGTTTTCATCACGGTATTCTAATTCTATGCTGCGGCCGGCTTCATCAACGGCGTTTTCGTAATCTCTTTCGTTAAAGATTTTTTTGCCGTCAATTTTCAAGATGATGTATCCATTTTTCAGTCCCGCCTCTTCTGCAACAGAACCGCTGATCACTTCCGTAATCTGCACGCCGCCGCTGACAAATCTCGCCGCCCGGACTCCGAATATCGGCTTTTTTCCGCCTTGCAATGCCGGCGGCAGGGTCTTGCCGCTGTCCGTTTTTTCGGATTTGGGTTTATCCTTTGGCAGTTCCACCGGCGGCAGTTTCGTTCCAAACGGCTCGCCGTTTGCACCGTTCACCGTGTTGTCCGGGTCAATCGCCGCATAATCTTCATGCGTTCCCGTTTCCGCATCGTTTTGCGGACGGACAATTTTCACGGTCTCTGCAATCAAATTCGCTGCGGTCTTGCTGTCGCTGTCGCTTAACTTGATTTCCTCTTTGCCGTCGGTAATTTTTACGTCAAACTGTTCGCCGTGCGGATAAACCACCGCCCATTCGCTGTCCGAACCGTTTGTTTTGCCTTTGCCGAGCGTCAGCAGCACCGGCGTAGCCGTTTGCTGCACACTGCCGCCGTTTCTCACATCAATGCCGTCAGGATAGATACTCTTGAACATCAATGCATTTCCCTCTTTGAGGTAAGGGAAGAAACGGTACCAAGACAAACATTTGTTTGCATTGGCTTTCAGCAGTACCGCAAACGTTTCCGTAAAGATTCCTAACCCGCTGTCCGCCGGCAGCGAATACTGACCGGACAATGCCGATTGAATATCGACAGTTCCTTTGCTGTTAAAAAACAAAGAAAAGAAAAGCGGCGTTGTCGTTTTACGTTCTTCTGCTTTCACCGCGCCGCCGCGTTTGCTGTCGCCCGGTACTGCCGGCGGCTCTTTTCCGTTATTGTCGTCATCATCAATGACGACATCAATAATCAATTCCTGATTATTGCCGGCAAACTTCGTGCTGTTTGTCTTTTCATCCGATTTCGCTTCCGGCTTTGGTTCCGGTTTCGGCTCCGGTTTTTTCGGAATCGCGTTGCCGTCCGCATTGTCGGTCATCAGCACACGCAGCCGGACATTCTTTTTCGCCAGCGCATGGCGAATTTCACTGCGGTATAACTCTTCTTTGCCTTTGCTTAATGTGTAATACGCACCGTTTTTGCGGTCGTATCCGCCTTTGCCGGAAATATACACGACAACGGCATCCTGCGGCGTGACCCGCAAACTGGAAAGCACCGAAAAGAACATCTGCCGCGTCATGGAGTCCGCGGGTATGCGGACAACCGCATAAGCACCGGCAGCAACATTGCTGCGGAATAATCTGCTGATCTCATTGCCGTTCTTTTCGGCGATCTGACCGGCAACACCTTCGAGTTTGCTGTCCGCGGCGATCACCACGTAAAGCCGCCCCTGCGTTGCCCACGCCCGGCCCTCGTCCGCAGCCAGCGGTTCTTTCTTTTCGCCGGCATCTTTCTTCTCTTCAGCCAACGCCGGAGAGAATGACGGAAGAGAAACGGCGCACAGCAAAAATGCCTGTACAAGTATTTGTCCGAAAAACAGACGGTAGGATTGACGGATAACGGAGAACATGAAAATTTCCTTTCTTTTTTGAGTTTGAGTAATTGGTCTTGTTATGGTAACAGTAATGATAACAGTCATGATTATCGTAACGACAATCGTAATAATAATCATTACGATCATCATAACGGTAAGGAATTCCAAACCCGCTGTTACCAGCCGAGTTTGATAGTTGCTTTGTATTTCCGGTTGTCTTTGACATTGATGAGGAGAATGTCCATCATTTGCGGCGAATCATCGACGGCTTGACTGTATTCCTCTTCGGAATCGACAGATTTTCCGTTGATCGACAGGAATATATCGCCGGTTTCGACTCCTTCTTGCTCTGCCGGAGTTCCTTTGATCACTTCGGTAATCTTCATTCCGCCTTCTTTGCCCGGATTGACCACCGCACGCACGCCGAAACGCACCGGCGGCTTAACAATCGGTTGGTCAATCGGTTTGTCCTCAATCACTACGCCGGGCAATGCCAAAACCGCGACCGTTTGCGTTGTCTGCTGTAAATGTCTCAATCCCAGCGAGTCAAACGCGAACTTTGCTTCTTTGGTATAGAATTCGCTGTCTTCGGTGAACTTCTGCTTGACACCTGCTGTCAAGTCGGCAGCCATCGTTTTCCACTCCGCTTTTGCGTTATCCTTGTTTTCCCTGAACAGGGAAACCAGCACATCGGTAAAAAGCGAACCGGCTTGGTTCCGAAAGCAAAAGGAAAACTCCCCTTTCACGGACGATGTCATATCGACCACACCGGTGCCGAGTATGCCTTCATTAAAAAACAGTTTCTCGAAAAGCGGCGAGAGTTTCTTGATGCCGAGCGTTTCGACCGCTTCCGCCGGACTGTTGTCTTCACCGGTAAACTTACTTTTGATATTACAGCAGTCCGTCAGCAGCACCGTCAGGCGGGGCGTTTTCTTTTTGATCTCTTCCAAAATCTTCACCCGGTACAGTTGTTTGCCTTTGCCGGCTCCCATATCCAGAAATTGTTCACGCGTATTCTCGTCATACGCGCCGTGTCCTGAATAGTAGAAGACGATCACGTCTTCCGGCCGGGACTTCACCTTGCGGATGCAGCCGAGCAATCCGTCTTCCGTGAATTGATCCTTCGCCGCTTCGATAATGTCCAGTTTGTCTGCCGGAACGTTATCCGTGAATAACTCGCGGATATTTTCTCCGTCTTTCTGGACGCTGCTGCTGATACCGCCGCCGGCTTCGCTGTTGGCGGCAATAATCAAATGCAGTTTCTGTCCGAGGACTTCGTCAGGGTTGCTCAACGAAACAGCCGTCAATAAACCAATACAGCATAAAATGAATCGGAACATGGCTCGAAATGGGGTAAAAGGAAAAAAGCACCAAGTGCCAAAAAGGAATGAAACGAATAAGGAGTGAACAAAAAAGGGGTTAAAAAAGGGATTGAAGGGAAACGGAACGCGTGATGAACATCAAGAAATACGGAACGGAACATGACATTCCGTTCCGTACTTCTTTTATAAACTACCAGGTGAAATTCGCACCGGTTTTTTCCAAGGTCAGCGGCAACTGACCGACTCCGTTTTCGGAGATGAGATAGAAGGCGACATCTTCGACATTCGGATAAGTCGCCCGGCTCTCAAGGTAGGCCGGAGCCGTACCGGATACCGCAACGGTCTGATAGTGATAACTGATGGTGTTCGCCGCGAGTCCTGCCGGTACAGCCGTCAGCGGAGTGCCGGCAACGGTTGACGCATTGTTGACGTTGACAACGTTGTAATTCACGTTGTTGTTATCGCCGGTAATGCGGAGGGCATTGACCGGATTGTTCCGCGCTACGCTGACCGGATTGGAGACATAACGGGTGTAATAAGCCGGACGGACAAACACCGGATGGCTGCAAAAGAAACGGACCCGGCGGCACTTCAGCGTGCCTTCGGCATATTCTTTTTCTTCGAGACCGGCTGTGTTGATCGCGGCAAATGCGGCTTCGGCACTTTGCAAATCGGCTTTCAATGTACCGGAACTCAAGGTGCCGGAACCGATGCTGGCACTGGCGACAAGGGAAATCGACGTTGCCGCATCTTTCGATGCTTCGATGCGTTCCTGCTGGGTGGCTTCAACGGTGCGGCGGACTTGGTCGCAGATCGCGGGGCTGCTGACGTTGGCGACCACGAAAGAAAGGTTTTCCGGTTTGAAGTCCTTGTCAATCTGGAACAGCACCGGCAAACGGGTCGGCACGCCGGGCTGAATAACCGCGAAACTGCTGGGGAATTTTTCGACCGGATACTTGCGCCGCTGTTCGCCGCTTTCATCTTTTTGATAGATCGTCACCGAAACCGGCTGCGATGCTAACACGCCGACATAGACCAATTCGCCCGGTGCGAATTTATAGGTCTTCGGATTCACATAGCCGCCGTTGACGAGTTCGAACCAAATCTTGGTTGCACTGGAAACGTGAGCCGTAGCGGAAATCACTTCACCGCCGGCGGTTCCGCCGGCAACCGTACCGCCGACACTGCTGACCGCGGTCAATTTTACGGGGACTTCAACAGGGGAGACGGCTTCGAATTTGACCGCCCCTTTGACGGCACTGATAACCGGCGTTTTTTGCGCCTTTTCCAGCAGTTGGTTGAATGCTTTGGCGGCGGATTCACGATCAAGGTCGTAATCACCGGATGCAGGGAGTTCGGCTGCCTGACACAAAGTTGTACCGGCAGCAATCAGCAGGACGGCTGCGAATGAGAAAATCTTTTTCATGGGGTATTGCTCCTAATTAAGGGGTCATTTTGGACATCCAAAGTGGAAGTCCTACAAACCTATAATGCCAGAAATAGAGAAAACGCCGACACGTGGTATCCCTTCCGCGAAGAGTGCCGTGATAAATTGCCGGATTTTATCCAACTGCGTGTCAGGCATTATGCGCAGAACGTTGCCGCATTGACGGCACATCGGGTATTTGAGCGGACAGAGGACTTGAAGCCCGTTTCGGAATTGCATTCGCTCCGCAAAACTTCGGAACAAGGACAACAATAACGAATTTGTCGCTGTTAGCGGACATTTCTGTCGTTAACGGAATTGCCGGACACCCAAAAAAGCGGAAATTCTTGTTGCTCCCTGATTTCTGATTTTGGCATACGTTTTGCTATATCTATCCTGCATGGAAGGTACCGGTGAACTGCAACTCCTTTACGAAGTCAGTATGCTTTTGAACGAATCAGGCAAACCGCATAAGGTCTTTCAGGCATTACTGCAAAAAATGTCCGCCGGAATCGGTATCAAACGGGGAGTCATTTCCGTACTGAACCGCATTACCGGTACCATCGGTATTGCCGAAGCCGTCGGTCTCGATTACCGCCTGTGGAAAAAGGGCTGTTATCTGCCCGGCGAAGGAATTACCGGAAGAGTCGTTGAAACCGGTAATCCATGCGTGATTCCCCGTATCGCCGAAGAACCCCAATTCCTTAACCGTACCGGTGCCAGAACGCCGAAAGAAGCACAAAATACGTCTTTCGTTTGCGTCCCTATCCGTGCCGGAAATGAAGTCATCGGCACCATCAGTATTGACCTGCCGTATCACAAAGAAACACTCGACAGGAACGTTCAACTTTTAACTATCATTGCCGTTTTCGTCAGTCAGTTTGTCCGCGCTTGTCAAATCACTATTGAAGAACTGGAAGAATTGAAAGAGCAAAACAAACAGTTAAAAAATGCATTGCAGCAGCAGCGGCAGTATGGAACTTCTATCGGAAAAAGCGAAGGGATGCGCCGTATCCGCGAACAAATGCTCATGGTTTGCCGTACAAATGCCGCCGTCCTGCTGCTCGGAGAGACCGGTGTCGGAAAAGAACGGTTTGCCAATGATATTCATTATGCTTCTCATCGGGCAGATAAACCGTTTGTCAAAGTGAACTGTGCGGCAATACCGGAAAATCTGATTGAAAGTTTGCTTTTCGGACATGAAAAAGGAGCATTTACCGGTGCCGTTCAGCAGCAGAAGGGCTATTTTGAACAGGCGGACGGCGGTACTATTTTTCTGGATGAAATCGGCGAATTACCGCTGTTGTTGCAGGCGAAATTTTTGCGGGTGTTGCAGGAACGGACATTTGAACGAATCGGCGGTTCGGAAACGCTGCACGTAGATGTCCGGGTCATTGCCGCAACCAACGTTGACTTGAAAAAGTCAGTCAGTGCCGGAACATTCCGGCAGGACTTGTATTACCGAATCAGCGTTTTTCCGATTTTGATTCCGCCGCTCCGTGAACGAAAGCCGGACATTATGCTGCTCGCCGATGTTTTCGCCAAACGATACGCAAAAGAGTATGGAAAACCCGAACCGGTTTTTTCTCTTAACGTAACAAATATGTTGAGCAATTATCCTTTTCCGGGAAATATCCGGGAACTGGAAAATGCCGTTGAACGTGCCGTTATCATGACCCACGACGGTAAAATTCACAGTTTTCATCTGCCCGAAGAAATCCGCCAATCTCCGTCAAATACAGTCATCAAACAGAACGGAACGCTGCCGGAGATACTGGATACGGTCGAAAGAGAAATGTTGACCGAAGCGTTGCGGCAAGCCGAAGGGAACCGCGCCAAAGCGGCACGGCTGCTCGGCATTACGGAACGTACTATCGGGCTGCGCATCAAAAAATATCAAATCAGCGGGGAGGGAAACCTGCAATGAAACCGCTTCGGATTCTCGACACGACATTACGGGACGGCGACCAGGCAGCCGGTTTTGCTTTTTGCTGTAAAAAGAAAGCCGAACTTGCGCTGCTGCTTGCCGAGGCGGGAGCAGATATTGTCGAAACCGGTTTTCCTTCGTCTTCGCCGCAAGACAAACAGGCATGTATCGAATCCGCCGCCGCATTGCGGGGAACGTCCGCTGCTGTAGCGATGATGTGCCGGGCAAAATCAGAGGAAATCAGGGAAACCGCTTCTATCTTGCCGGAAAACGGAATCCTGCATCTCACCTTGCCGGTGAGTGATGAACATCGGGAAGCATTATTGGGAATCAGCCGGACAAAATTATTGGCACAAGCGAAAGAACTCATTTCTTTTGCCGCCGGTTATGCCGTTGTCGAGGCGGGCTGCGAAGATGCCTCCTGCGCGGAGAGCAATTTTTTGCATGAATATATCGGCACCGTGTTGGAAGCGGGTGCCGGAATTGTCAATTATGCGGATACGCGGGGAGTCCTTTGTCCGCCGCAAGTGAAAGCGGCAGTGGAATCGCTGAACCGTCAGTTTCCGCAATTCTCAACCGGCGAAAAAGTATTAAGCGTTCATTTTCATAACGATTACGGATTAGCAACCGCAAACACGTTGACAGCCGTTCAATCCGGCTGCGGACAAGCGGAAATGACGGTCAGCGGTATCGGAGAACGTGCCGGCAATGCGTCTCTGGAAGAAACCGCCGCCAATCTTTTCGCTCATGCCGGTATTTATCAAACGGTAACGAACATAAAACCGGAAAAGTTGCCGGAGTTAACCCGCCGTTTCCGCAAAGAAGCGGTTTTACCGGCAACGCCGCTGTCCCCGCTTTGCGGCTGGAACGTCAACACACATAGTGCCGGTATTCATCAGAAAGGCATTGAATATTCGCCGGACAGTTATGATTCTGTTACGAAAAATCCGCCGCATATCGTTTTGTCCCGACATTCCGGGAAATCCGGTATCCGGCTGGCCGCAAAACAATACGGCGTTGCCGAAATCAGCGAAAGACAATTAGAAACGTTATTTCAATTTGTCAAACAGACAAACACCGGAACAGTTTCTGCCGCCCGTTTTTTCGAGCAGTTGCGAAAACTCGGCTTGTTAAAGGAACCATTGCAGCAAGAATCCGGCATCAAGTGGCAAACCGTTCAAACAGTCGGGATTGACGGTCATTACCGGATGTATGCCGAGGGATTACTGTCAAACGGAACGGTTTATCGAACCGAACATTCCGGCAGCGAACCGGAAACGTTATTGAAAGAGATAAAACAGGAAGCAGCCCTTTTAGTCCGATGGATGTTCCGCGGCGGCTCTTCTTCCTTTTTTTCAGGAGAAAAACGATGAATTTTTTCAGGACAATGAACAGAACCGTTGGAACAACATTATTTTTGCTTATCCTCGCCGCTACAACGGCGGCCGATGAAATTGCCGTTTCGGCTGCCGCCAGTTTGAAGGAGTGCCTCAATGCCGTCATCGTCTTGTACGAAAAAGAGCATCCCGGCACGAAAATCGTCCCGAATTACGCCGCTTCCGGTGTACTTGCCAAACAAATTGAAAACGGCTCGCCGGCAGACGTTTTCATTTCGGCTGATGAAAAATGGATGGATGTGCTTGCAGAGAAGAAACTTATTGCTGCGGAAACACGCATAAAACTGCTGAAAAACACGCTGGTCTTGATTGTTCCTCTCAAAGGAAACAGTCCTGTCGCGTCGTTTGCCGACTTGGCAACAGACAAATTGAAAATCAATGGTTTAGCCGTCGGCGACCCGAAGTCCGTACCGGCCGGAACTTATGCGATGGAAGTTTTTGCCTCGCTCAATATCACGGAACAAGTGAAACCGAAAACCGTTTATGGGGCCTCTGTCCGGGCGGTTTTGGCTTATGTCGCCTTGAATGAGGTGGATGCCGGTATCGTTTATGCAACGGATGCAAAGTTATTCAAAGAAAAAGTGAAAGTTGTTGCTGCGGCACCGGAGAAGACACACACACCGGTCATTTATCCGGCGGCGGTCATCAGCGGAGGAACGAACACCGGCGGCGGACGTGCGTTTCTGAAATACCTTTCCTCCCCGAATGTCCGAAAAGTGTTTCAGGAATTCGGATTTGCTTTTCCGTCATTGAACGCCGATTGAATTATGGACTATTCACCGATACTGATTTCGTTAAAGACCTCCGTTTGTGCGGCAGGCATTGCCTTTGTTTTCGGGATGATGGCCGCACGATGGACTTACAGCATGAAAAGTTGGCGGAAAGGTTTTCTTGATGCCGTGTTCACACTGCCGCTGGTACTGCCGCCGACCGTTATCGGTTTTTTGCTCCTGCTGCTGTGCGGGAAAAACGGCCCCGCCGGTTATTTGTTACAGAAATTTGGCTGCCGTCTTATTTTTTCATGGGAAGCAACGGTTCTTGCAGCGGCGGTGGCGGCATTTCCGCTGATTTACCGGACGCTGCGTGCCGCCTTTGAACAATTCGACAGCAATATCCTTGATTCCGCCCGAACACTGGGATTATCGGAACAGACAATTTTTTTCCGTATTCTGCTGCCCGGCTCGATAAGCGGCTGCATCGCTGCGGCGGTACTCGGTTTTGCCCGGTCATTGGGAGAATTCGGCGCAACATTGATGATTGCCGGCAATATACCGGGACGGACGCAAACGATTCCGACAGCGATATGGAGTGCGGTCGAAGGAAACGAAATGACAAACGCCGCCGCTTATGTTGCTGTTGTCCTTGTTCTTTCATTTGCCGTGATGATATTCCTTAATTCTTACACTTTGCAACGATGACGATAGAAGTGGACATTCGGAAAAAGTGTCATCATTTTACGCTGACGGTTCAGTTTCAGGCGGGAAGCGAACGTCTTGGGATTCTCGGCGCATCCGGCTGCGGAAAAAGTATGACGCTGCGCTGTATTGCCGGTGTGCTGCTCCCGGACTCCGGCATCATCCGTATCAACGGCAAAACGGTGTTTGATTCCAAACGCCGCATCAATTTACCGCCGCAGCAGCGGAAAGCCGGGTTGCTGTTTCAGCACTATGCGCTGTTTCCGAATATGAGTGTCCGGGATAATCTGCGGATAGTGATAAAGGATAAACCCTTTTCTTTACGGACGGAACTTGCGGAGAAAATGCTGCAAAAAATGAGGCTGACACGCCTTGCCGATGCAAAACCGGCCAAGTTAAGCGGCGGTGAACAGCAGCGGGCTGCAATGGGACGAATGTTGCTTTCTTCGCCGGAAATGCTCATGCTGGACGAACCGCTTTCGGCTCTCGACAGTTATCTGCACTCGGCGGTCGAAACGGAATTAACGTCAGTTCTTCAGGAATTTCAGAAAACGAAAAACGGCAGTGTGATTTTTGTTTCGCATCACCGGGACGAAATTTACCGGCTTTGTGAACGGATTATTGTTTTGCAGGAAGGGCAAATCACCGCAGACGGTTCGAGAGACGACTTGTTTTACCGTCCCGGTACAGTAGCAGCAGCAAGATTGACCGGTGTCAAAAACATCGTTCCGGCCGCCGTTATTTCCAAAGAGGAATTATGGATTCCGGCTTGGGGATTAAAATTAACAACAGCGCATCAATTAAACAGCGAAATCACTCACATCGGTATCCGGGCGCATCACATTCAGGAAACAGAAAAGGAAACGGTGAATTGTTTTGATTGCCGGACGGAACGGATTCAAAGCGAACCGTTCCGTGTGCATGAACATTTGTTTGTTTCCGGCGGCGGAACGGAACATTTGGTCCGTTTTGTTTCGGAAAACACCGGCTGGCAGGTCAACAGTCCGCCTTGCAGCGGAGTACGCCGCTTTTTTGTTTCACCGGAACATGTGATGCCGCTGCGGAAGTGACGGACGTGATTATTCCAGCAGATATTCTTTGGCCGGTTCTCCTTTTTCAAGAGAATCGAGCAGGGCATCAATGGCCTCTTCGCTGTTGATATGTCCGAACCACCAGTTTTCGGGGTAAATCACGACTGCCGGACCGCGGTCGCAAACTTTCAGACACGATACCGCCGAAACGGCAACGTCATCTCTTCCGCGTTCCGCAAGTGTCTCCTGCAAATACTGCAACAAGTTGAGCGCACCGCTCTTTGCGCAAACGCCCTGCGGTGTTCCGTTCATCCGAAAGGAACCGCATACCAAAATATGATGGGATGGTTTTTTCATCGTCAATCCAATTGTTAAAGGTTATCTCATTAAAAAATAAACGTGCCGGTAGTTTATCCGCATCCGCCGCCGGTACCGGTACAACCGGCACCGCGTCCGCACCGGCCGGATTCCCGCAATAAAATCTTCGGAAGTTCCCGTCCGTTAAAAATAAAGGGCAATGCTTCGGCAATCAGACATTCCATCGTAATGACATGCAGTCCGCTTTTTTCCAAAATTTGCTTCGGATTCTTTCCGCAGCCGCTGACCAATACGGCGGTACAATCACGGAACGTTTCGGCAAGCAATTCCCAACGCCGGTCTCCTAATCCTTGCGGCGGAGTTTGCCGTTCATCATTCAGCACGATTGTTTCCCCCTCTTTTTTGAACACAAATAATGAAGGCGATTCGCCGAGATGCCGGTTCACGAAGAGTCCTTCCATAGAAGCCGCCGCAATGCAGGGGCGATTCGGTGTTGTTTTGATAACCGCTGCCTGCCGAAGCAAACTCTCTATTTCCGCCGTATTTTCTTTTCCGAGCAAACCGGCCGCATCGGCTCTGCATCTTGCACAATGGGACATTTGCGGAACGTGCTGTTCGGCTTTTTTCCGAAGGGCGGCAACGGTTTCCGGCGGCAGAACCGGCAGACCGGCAAACGGGGTGTCCGGTACCGGTATCAACGGAATACAATTTTGGACATCCACTCCGTTTTCGCTGCAAAACCGGGCAACGGCTTCAATGTGATGGTCGTTCACCCCCGGTATAATGATGGTATTCACTTTAACGGTGATATTTTTTTGTTTCAATAATTTAACGGCTTCACTTTGCTGCCGGAAAAGAATTTCTGCTCCTTCGGTACCGCGGAATGACCGGACACCGTGCCGAACCCAAGCATAAATTTTTGCACCGATTTGCGGGTCAACGGCGTTGAGCGTAATGGTCACATGCGAAATATTCAATCCGGCGATTTCATCAATAAATCCGCTGATGGCCATTCCGTTGCTTGCCAGACAGAGAATTAATTCGGGAAACCGCTTTCGAACCAGACGCAGTGTTTGGAATGTTTCGTCCGGCGTTGCCAGCGGGTCGCCGGGACCGGCGATTCCGGCAACGGTAATGTCCGGTATCTTTTCCATTGCCGATTCAAGATAAGTCAATGCCTGTGCCGGCGGCAAAACAATACTGGTTACGCCGGGGCGGCTTTCATTGACGCAATCGTATTTTCTGCTGCAAAAATTGCATTGAACGTTGCACTTCGGCGCAACCGGAAGATGAATCCGCGCCGTCCGGTGTCGTGTCTCTGAATGAAAACAAGGATGATTCTCAAACATACGTCCATCCCTCCGTTTTTCCGTTTTGTTTCTGTTCGATTAACGTGTTGCAAATTTGCTCAAACAGATGAAGTGTTCCCCGATAACCGAGATGCAGAATCCGGTGTCCGCCGAGACGGTCATGAATCGGAAAACCGCAGCGTACCATCGGGATTTTCAATTCCCGCGACAAATACAATCCTTTACTGCTGCCGATGATGAAATCGGCACCGCCTTTTTCCTTCACCGCTTCGAGCGTTGTTGCAAAATCATTGTCCTCGCCGCCGGAAAAGACGGTTTTAATACCGATTTCATTCAGAAACGACTGTACCGCCGAAACAAAATCGTTTTCACCGTAAATGACGGCGCGTTTTCCGTAACAATATTTATGTCCGTCAAAATAAGCATCGACCAGCCGCCCGCGTTCCAATTCAAACGGCAGCGGAATGTCTTTGCCGGTCAACTCCGCAAGATGACGAAGCAATAAATCGGTATTTTCGATGCCTATCGGAAGCGGAACAAATCGGGCAGGAACCTGAAATTCGTTTTGCAGATACATGGCACCGTTCCGGTTTTCATGGCGTGCCTTTCCTAAATGAATCGTACCGGCAGCAAACCGCATCACGGCGATATGTTCTAACAATGTTCCGCCTTTCGGAATTTTCTGATAAGTTTCCCACGCCGCCCCGTCCAGCGATTCGGAATAGTCAGGCAATAAAACATAGTCCGTTCCGAACATTTGCAGAATCCGATGAAGTTCACGCAAATCTGCTGCCGAAGCAAAATGAGACAGCATGTTTATTCCGGCATAACCGGCGGAGACCGCATCGTTTGCCGGGTTCAACTTTTTGATAACGGCATAAACCGCTTCCTGAAATCCGTCCACATGTGTTCCGGCATAACCGGGTGTAGAAGCGTAAAACAATACCGGGCAATCGGGCTGAGTTGTTTCGGCTATTTTAATGTATTGTCCGGCATCCTCTCCCATCGTTTCGGACAAACAAGTTGACATAACACCGACCGCCGCCGGTTTGTATTGACGGGTGACATTTTCCAACGCCTTCAATAAATTATTCCGCCCGCCGAAAACGGCAGCCGTTTCGGTGAAGTTACTCGATGCAATGTCCAGCGGTTCCCGAAAATGGGAAATCCCGTAACGCCGGATATAAGTCGCACATCCTTGTGAACCATGAATCAGCGGAAGACAATTTTCAATTCCGCGCATCGCAATACTTGCTCCCAGCGGCGGGCAAAGTTTGCAGGCATTCCGCACTGCCGTTTGTTTTATACCGGTTGCACGGTTGTCCGTTTCCCTTTTCCCGCCGGAATGACCGCCGGAAACCGGTAAACGAGGGGAACTTCGGAATCTCCATACCGGACTCAATACCGTTGCATGGACTTCTTCAGCAAAATGGAGCATCCCTTCAAAACCGGCTAATGCTGTTTTCCTTTCGTGATTATGGTCGCAAAATCCTATCCCCATCTTGTAAGCAATCGGCCGTTCTTTTACGCCGCCGATAAGAATGTCTGCGCCTTTTTCCAAAATGAATTGCGACAATTCCAGCGGATTGCTGTCGTTGCAGATAATCGTTCCGTCATTGGTGATGCGTTTCAATTCTTCGTAATCTGCGGGGTCGCCGGTCTGTGCGCCGACAACAACGGTTTCGATTCCGAGATGCCGCAAGGCTTTCACCAGCGAAAATGCCTTGAAGGGACCGCCGACATAAATAGCCGCTTTACGTCCTTGCAGTTCGCGGCGGTATGATTCCAACTCCGGCAGAATACGGCTGACTTCTTCAAAGACAAGCGATTGAGTCCGTTTGACGATTTCTTTGTTTTTGAAAAATTCAGCCACATCGTATAAGGCTTTGGCGGTGTCCTCGATTCCGAAATAGGAAACCCGGAGAAAGGGAATTCTCCATTTTTCCTGAAACATTTTCGCGAGGGAAGTCATTGAACCGGCACACTGGACAACGTTCAACGCGGCTGTCCGGGCTTGCGGTATCTCTTCGATTGTACAGCCGCCGGTGAAACAAACCGCAACACGGATTCCCATTTTGCGGTAATACTCTTTGATAATATCCGTCTCGCCGGCAAGATTGAATTCGCCGAGAATGTTAATTGTCGGCAGAGAATTGTTCGACCGGTTCAGCGTTTCCGGCGGTTCACGTCTGTTCACTGCCTGCATCAATGCTTCACATGCCGCCCGATACCCGTCTTTTTTCGTTCCCTTAAATCCTTCGCTATGAACGGCAATGACCTGAATCCCTGTTTCCTTTTCGACCCGGCGGCACACCGCATCGACATCATCGCCGATGAGACCGGCAATGCACGTTGCATAGACAAACGCCGCTTTCGGCTGTTCTTTTCCGATAAGTTCCGTAAGCGACTGATAAAGTTTTTTCTCGCCGCCGTGAATCACTTCGTTTTCACGCAAATCGGTGGAAAAACTCATTCGGTAAAGTTGCGACCCTGCGGACACCGAACCGCGTATATCCCATGTGTAAGCAGCACATCCGACCGGTCCGTGAACGAGATGCAGCGCATCCGCAATCGGATAAAGAACCACTCTGGAACCGCAAAACACGCATGCCCGCTGCGAAACGGAACCGGCAACGCTCGGCTTATCAACAACGAGTGTCTGTTCGGCCTTGCCGGTTTCAATCACATGTTTTTGACGGTCTTCTAAAAGGGTGAACATCTTGGAAAAATTGTTACATGATTAACTCGAAATTTTCTTCTTCGGCATCGCGGTCAATTCTATCCATCAGCGTGTTAAGCAGTTTGATAAACAGCGATAAACCGCCTTTGTATCCCATGACAGGTTCATAGGAATGTCCGATACGGTCGTAAATGGGGAAACCGATTCGCAGCAGCGGAATGTCCATATCTCTTGCAATGTATTTACAATAGGTGTTGCCCATCAGAATATCGGGTTTGTCATTTTGTAATAACTGATGAAACAGGAACATATCGCTTTGCTGTCCGGCTTTAACAATCACGTGTTCACCGGCAACGGCTTTTATCCGTTCTTCAAACGGATATTTTGCCGGAGGCGTTCCGGTAACGGCATGCAGGACTTTCATCCCGATACTGCTGCAAAACTCCGCCATCGGAACGAGGATGTCCGGGTCGCCGACAAGAGAAACTTTCTTGCCGTAAGTGTATTGGGCCATATCGCAGAGCGCATCAACAAATTGTCCCCGTTCCTGCTGAATAGTTTCCGTAACAGAAACACCGGCAACGTTGCGGAGCGTTTCGATGAATCTGTCCGTCGCCGCAATGCCAATCGGCAAATCAATAGTTTCAAACGGCACTTTACACTGCGTATCGAGAAGCGTTGCCGCCGGCTGCGCTCCTAAATGTCCCAATGCCAATGTCGTATGAGAATCACCGGAAGCAATGATTTGTTCCTTGCGGCAGCCGCCGTTGGGATAGAGCCGGTAGCGTCCGTCAAGCGGCGAGTTGACGACTCCGCAGGTATCGGGATACATAATAAACCGGACATCCATCTCATGGGCAAGCCGCTTGATTTCTTCCATATCGCTCGGCTCGATAAAAGAGGGAATGAGATTGACCGTTCCGTTCTTTCCTTTCCCGCCGCTTTTGGCGAAATACTTTACCATCGCCCTGGTCATATTCGCAAAACCGGTTACATGCGAACCTGTAAAGGAAGGGGTGTTGGCGTGAATCACGATTTTACCGGCAGGGATTTTATTTTCATCGTATCCCTTGCGTATCATTTGCGTTAAATCATCGCCGATGACTTCGGACAAACATGTTGTATTAACGGCAATGATGTCGGGGTTGTAAAGCGAAAAAATATTGACAAATGCTTCCAGCAGATTCGCCTGACCGCCGAAAACGCTTGCCCCTTCGCTGAACGAAGACGTTCCCGAAATAATCGGGTCATTGTAATGTCTCGTGAGCGAAGAACGGTGATAGGCACAGCAGCCCTGTGAACCGTGACTATGCGGCATGCAGCGGTGAATACCGAGGGCGGCGTACATGGCTCCGACCGGCTGACATGTCTTTGCCGGATTGATGGTCAATGCCTGACGTTCCGTTATCTGTTTGGGTGTATGACGAAGTAGCATAGTATTGCGGAAGTTTATGTAACAGGGTGGAATTGTTATTGTTTGCGGCAGGTATTCTTTCCTTTCCATTTCATGGAAGGAAGTCATTTTTCATTTACTCACATAAGTTGCGGCGAGTTGCGGCGAGTTATCCCAAGGGGCTTTCGCAAACCGGAAAACATTGCAGTTCAGCAGGCGGTCAATTTCCCGATAAAAGTTCACTGCCCCCCGGAAACCGGCGAAGGGTCCCATGTAATCATAGGAATGCAACTGTTTCATCGGAATACCGCGTTTCTGTACGATATACTTCTCCTTGATACCGGCACAAACAAGGTCCGGCTTGTAATAGTCAATCAGGGCTTCGAGTTCATGATGATTGCAATCGTCAATCACCAGCGACCCGACCGGCATTTCCGGCATCATCCCCCGGTAATCGTTGTAAGTGAATCCGCCGGCTTCATCCTGCTTTTTCCGTTCTTCGGAAATGCGGGGACTGTAACGTGTTTCATCCGGTGCAACACTTAACTCTTCGATGTTTCGGGAATCGGCATCAACGATAATATCGGGCAGCACTTTGCGTCCTTCATAATCGTCCCTGTGAGCAAATTCATAACCGGCGGCAATTGTTTTGATGCCTATTTCCCGAAGCAAGTCCTGATAATGGTGAGCGCGTGAACCGCCGACAAAAAGCATTGCCGTTTTGCCTTGGCAGCGTTCATAAACTTCTGCCCGCACTTTCTCTGCTTCGGCAAGTTCTGCTTTGATAAAGGCTTCTGTTCTGTCTATCAACGCTTGGTCGCCGTAATATTGAGCGATTTTACGGAATGATTTCGCAGTCGGATGAACACCGATGAAATTGACTTTGAACCAAGGAATCCCGTATTTTTTCTCCATCATTTCAGCGAGGTAATTGATGGAACGATGACACATCACTACGTTCAGGTCGGCGGTATGGGCTGATGCGAATTCTTCGTATTCTGAATTGCCGCTGAATGTGGAGTGAACTGTCAGCCCGCACGCTTCCGCAATCCGTTCTATTTCAAACGCATCGCCGCCGATATTGTATTCGCCGAGAATGTTCAGCCGGTATTGCCCTTCTTTCGGCGTTTCCAGTTGACCGACAACATCCGTGAACACCTTGTTGTTGGCGATGTGATGCCCTGCGGATTGGGAAACGCCTTTGTATCCTTCGCAGGAAAAACCGAAGATATTAACATCAGGATATTTTTCTTCGGCAGCGCGGGCAACGGCATGCACATCATCACCGATAAGACCGACCGGACAAGTGGCAAATATACCGATGGCCTTCGGGTGAAACATTGCGACGGCTTCGTCAATGGCAGCCATTAATTTTTTCTCGCCGCCGAAAACGATTTCGTCTTCCTGCAAATCGGTGGATAGACAGTAAGGCATATAGTTTGCGGCTTCGGCGGAACGGGGCTTCGTTTTGTTCCGGCGGGTCAGCCATGCGTAAAATGAACAGCCGATAGGACCGTGGACGATTTGTAAAATATCGCGGGTCGGACCGAGAACAACTCCTTTACATCCGGCGTAAGCGCATCCGCGCATCGTCAGAATTCCCGGTGCGGTTCGTGTATTGGCAAGGATTTCAGGAACCTCGTCCGCACAGCCGATTTGGTTCACAATAATCTGCTTTTTCCGCTTCTTGGCAAGTTTGTTGGAATAATTTTTCGTAACATTATCCCGAAATGTCTCGCCGGAAACGGGAAGGTCAATGGTTTCTGTCATCTTAAATAGTAAGGCGGTTAAAGGTTAATAATCCAGAACTTCGGTTCCGGCGGCTCCGTCCCGGATACGGATGCTTTCCGCAACGGGACAAACAAATATCTTGCCGTCTCCGCTTTTGCCGGTTTGGTTCACAGCAATAACGGTGTCAACAATTTTCGGGACAAGGTGGTCGGGAACGACTATCGAAATCTTCCGTTTCGGAATCAGCCGGCCGACCGAAGCGTATTCGTTGATTTGTTCTCTCCAATGCCTTTCGGCATCATTTTCACTCTGTTCAAGGACAGCAAGATAACCATTGCCGCGTCCCATCACATCTTTGACGTGCATTGATGAAATGCCTGCCTCGGCGAGCGCATTTTTTGTTTTGTTAATCATATTGACACGAATGACAGCAACAACTTCTTTCATGGCATGGGAAAGCGGATTAGGGGTGAATGATGAGGTTATGAAGCGGAGGAACCGGCATGGGTACTTGGCTCTTCGGTTTGTTTATGACCGGACGAAACGGTATAGACATCATCGACCGGAGAGATAAAAATTTTTCCGTCGCCGAATGCGCCTTTGGAGCCGCTTCGGGCATTTTCCATAATTTTCGTAACGACAAAGTCCTTGTCCTTATCTTCCACAACGATAAGAAGCATCTCTTTGGCGATTTCATCATACGTCACGTTGCCGATTTTGATGCCGCGTTGTTTGCCGCGTCCGGCAACGCTGATTTTTGTAACAGCGGGGAATCCCTCTGCCATCAAACCGGCAAGGACTGAATCAACTTTTTCAGGGCGAATAATGGCTCGAATCATTTGCATCGTAGGAACACGGGGTAATAGTTAAAGGAAACGGGTTTATCGAAATCCGGCACAGCATCACTAATCTGCAATACCGAATTTCATCAGGAGTTCTTCCAGTTCGGCGATTTCAAGCGGACTTGGAATCACGAACATTTTGTTGGCTTCAATCGCGCGGGCAAGTTTGCGGTATTCTTCTGCCTGTTCAACGGCGGCATCGAAATCAATCACGGTTTTCTTATTGATTTCAGCGCGTTGAACGATATTATCGCGGGGAACGAAATGAATCATTTGCGTCCCTAGTTTTTCGGCAAGTGCTGTAATCAAATCGGCTTCGCGGTCAACTTTCCGGCTGTTGCAGATTAAGCCGCCGAGCCGTACTTTGCCGCTTTCGGCAAACTTATGAACTCCTTTGCAAATATTATTGGCAGCATACATCGCCATCATTTCGCCGGAACAAACGATATAAATTTCTTCGGCTTTTCCGTCCCGAATCGGCATTGCAAAACCGCCGCAAACGACATCGCCGAGAACATCGTAAAAGGTGTAATCAAGTTTGTACTGCGGGTCAAAGGCACCGAGTTGTTCAAGGAGGTTTATCGAAGTGATGATTCCTCTGCCGGCACAACCGACACCGGGTTCGGGACCGCCGGATTCGACACATCGGGTTCCTTTGAAACCGGTCCTGACAACGTCATCGAGGTCGAGGTCTTCTCCCTCGATGCGTAGGGTATCGAGAACAGTTTTTTGGGCGAGACCGTTAAGGAGCAGGCGGGTCGAATCAGCTTTAGGGTCGCAGCCGACAACCATCACGTTGCGTCCCATTTCGGCGAGAGCGGCAACGGTATTCTGTGTTGTGGTGGACTTGCCGATTCCTCCTTTTCCGTAAATTGCTATTTTTCGCATCGCGTTTTTCTGCGGGTGAGGTAAAAAACTCTTCTGCAATAATGATAAAGCAATCTTTGTGCCAAACAAAATTTTTAATAATTTTTTTCATAACTTGCTTGTTATCAATAGATTATGATTTTTGACAAAACAAAATTCATTCTGTAAAGAAGCGACATTCCGGTAGAACAAGAAAAAATCCTACCGAATGGTAGGATTTTCGCAGGATAGCGGAACGACATTGATGTTCTGCTGCAATTTTTCGATGAGATTCCGCCGGACAAGCGTGACGAAGTGAAAGTTGTTCTGCGGTCCATTCACGCGTTGGCTTGCGAACAAGGCGTAAACTTGTTTCATAACCAATCTTATTCTTTATTGTACGGGAAGTTATGATAAAGTCAATATCCGCACGGAGGCGATTGATGAAAAAACGGATATATCAAACCGGTCTGGAATTGACCGGCAAACAATGGGACAAACTCAAAAAGTTTTTCCCTGAACCGCAACGTTCCCTACTATTCGGCGGACAAGTTCCAGCACCTAACCGCGTCTGCCTCGAAGGTCTTATCTGGCTTCTGCACGTCGCCTGCAAAGTCCTAAAACTCACAAATATTAGACAATATAGGCAATTTAGGAAGGTATTTTCACTGCCTTTTACGGCAAAAAACCGACTTTGCAGG
>JAIRPZ010000111.1 GCA_031256755.1 Planctomycetaceae bacterium | reverse complement strand
CCGTTTCTAACCGCTCCATTATAAAATCGTAATACTCTTTGACAATTTCAAAACCGATGTATTGCCGTCCTTCCATTTTGCTCACAACTGCAACTTGTCCGCTGCCGAGAAACGGGTCGAGAACAACATCATTTTTTTCACTGGAATATGCAAGGATTTTGCGGATAATCTCGGCAGGCAACTTTGTCGGCGTTTTAATATCGCCGTTCCAGTATTCCCTATTGATAACCCAAACGTCTTCACGGTCAAGATACGAAAGCGAACTGCCGTTTTTGCCTTTTTCTTTTTTGTCAAATCGGGCGTAAGGAAAGAACTTACGTTTCTTATCATCGAGACAAACATAGAGACAATGATAATGAGACGTAACGAACTTGCGGGACGTTACCACGCCGAATTGATATTTCCAAATCAGGTGATTGACGGTAATGAACCCAAGTTTATCGAGCGTTATCAAAATATCTTTCAGATTATTCCAACCGGAAAAGATGAACATTGAACCGCTGTCTTTGAGAACCCGTTTGACTTGCCGCATCCAATTTTCGGTGAATGTCAGATAATTGTTTTCGTGAACTTCATTGTACCCTTCGAGAACCCGTGAACCTTTGCGGTTATAGTTTTCTTTTTTTGACTTAAACTCGATGCCGAAAGGCGGGTCAGTAATCACGAGGTCAACCGACTGCGGCGGAAGATTTCTCATTCCTTCGATGCAGTCGGCGTGGTATATGTTATGGGAATTTCGGGGCAAATTCATTTTACTACGGAAATTGCTGAAATATTGTTTAAGATAGCAGTTTCCTGACAGGATTTGATTATATCCGATTTTTTCGTTTTGTAAACAAGAACGACTTCGCGAGGGCGAGACAGCCGTCCGCCGGACACGTTCCACTTCGCCGCCGAAATCGGCATAAAAAGTCCAACACTGTCGGGCGTGTCGATGATGTTAATCTTCACGCTGTTGCAGGGTGTCGCTATATTTTTAGCGAGGAATGTCAAAGAGATAGGCAGATTTTATAGAGCATCATTTACCGGCTACTGCCAATACAGCATAAACAAATAACCGACACCAATCACCGGACTAGAATTTGTTTCATAACCAATCTTATTCTTTATTTTACGGGAAGTTATGATAATATCAATATCAGTACGGAGGCAAT
Organism: Planctomycetaceae bacterium; assembly: GCA_031256755.1. Lineage (GTDB taxonomy): Bacteria > Planctomycetota > Planctomycetia > Pirellulales > Thermoguttaceae > WRKP01. Next base: position 14,008 of record JAIRPZ010000111.1, on the reverse strand, counting down.
TTATGAACAAACAGACATATCAAACCGGTCTGGAATTGACCGACAAACAATGGGATAAACTCAAAAAGTTTTTCCCAAACTACAACGCTCCCCATTCGGCGGACAAGTGTCGGCATCTAACCGCGTCTGCCTCGAATTGTCTTATCCGGCTTCTGCGAAGCGGCGCAAGAGACAAAGATATACCAAAACACTTTCCGTCCGGCGGCAGATGAAATATTTTTAGGAAATTAGGATTACTGACGGCAAATGCCACTCCGGGTGAAATGAAAAGGATTAGGGCGAGGATGCCAAATACTCTGCGGCATCTTTCAGCAAGGCGTGAGCCATCGTCTCGCGTTCCGCTGCCGCCGAAGTGTCCACCTCAATCTGCATTTCGACCGACCAGATACCGCTTTCGTCAGCAACAAAACGCCAATGCGGCTGCAATGCCACCGATTGATGCACTAATTCAAAACCCTCCACGGATTGACTGACCGTTTCCACCGGAAAGGCGTAAAAATCCGTCGGACGATTCGTTTTGACACGGATATCCAAACCGAGCCAATCGTCATACAAGCCGATTTCCGTGCCGTCCGTTAAATCAAGGTTGGTACTTAAATTGCCGAAGCGTTGGCAGGCAGCAGGCAACGGACGGTTATCTGCGGACAGGTTTTGCCCCGGACTGCCGCCCGCCGGAAATTGACCGCTGTGAAAGAACCGGTCTTCGGCTCCGCCCGGCATTCCGGCAAAGTTCAACTCCACCGCAAAATGAATCCGGTAATCCTTCGGCAACTGACTCAACCGGTACGAAATCTCCATCACATGACTGTTTTCGCCGAGCGTGACCGCCTTATCGATCCGTACCGGCACACCGTAAGCCGCAGCTTCCCGCGACATCAGAACTTGAATACGTCCTTCCTTTTTGCGGACAACCGCATCGTATTCGGTCTGGACAAAATTACCGTGCTGACCAACCGTTCCCTGCCGAACCGCCTCAAATGTCGCATCGTAATCGTAGAACAAATCGATCAGCCCCTTGCGCGGATACCAATCGTACTGCATACGGCGTTCCAGTCCTTCCTGCTTGCCGATCGGACGGGCGGTTTCGCCGCACAGCCTTTCCCGGTCGCGGATTTTCCGGTGATACGCTTCCGGTTTTCGGGTAATCGTTGCCAAAAGATTATGTTTGATCGGCTTGATGTCCCATTCATACATCATTCCGCCCCGGTGCGGGACGATCAGGACATTGAAAACGCTGTTCGACAGCCGGACTTCGTTTTTTCCGTCAAAGTTAAAGTCTGCCGTTTGCGATTCCAAACCGCAGCGGTCGACCGCATTGTCAATCATGTTATCGGCGTGAATGAGTTCCCGATAGACAGCGTTGCGGAGATGCGGCAGATAGATGCCGCCGAAAGCACCGTGCCAATAACCGCAGTTGCATTGACTCCGGTAGAGCGATTCTCTCGCCAGTTCGATTTCCGCACTGTTCCATCCTTCCTGTACGGCTTTGTTTAACCGCTCACTGACGCTCATCATCCGGCAGTACATTTCGTCCGATTCGGGATAGCGGACTTTGAAGTTCCGCCAAAATCCGCCGCGGAGAAATTGTTTAATCAAAAGCGGCATGTGCGGGGTGCTGCCGAAATTGGCCGGAGAGTCCAGATTCTGCCGCAATTCTTCCATGGCGATCTGCTGATCGGGTTCGAGAACCCATTCGGTCATTTCGCGGTAACTTCCGTCGGGAATGTACACTTTTCCGAGCGGCGGGACATTGGCGATCACTTCACCCGGTACCGTTGTAACCAGCCAATCGCTGTTTTCGGAAAGCGCGTCAAAGAATTGGTGCAGCCATTTTTCTTCGTAGACATGCCGGCAGGTTTCGGGCCACGACCCGAATTTTTCGCCGTCATCGCCGTGAACAAGAAGGGCATTCGGATACTGTTCGGCGACTTCGCGGAAGTGGGCGATCACGTCTTCGACTTTGCCGAAAGGAATCAGATAGCGGAGTTTTTCACTGCCGGGAAGGACGTTGATGGTTCGTCCGTCATCTTCGGTCAAATAGTGCCGGTACAGGGCATCGGGTTTCACACCGGCAAACCGCAAATGGGAATCGTCCAGCAGGGTATATTTCATGCCGGCATCGGCGAGGTCGCGGACATAATTTTGTTCCCAAACGCGTTCCGGGATCCACAGACCGGCAATGTTTGCGCCGAGGCGTTTTTTGAGCCAATCGGAGTACATTCGGATTTGTCCGATCCGGTCGCGGGAGGGGAGCATCGCGAGAATCGGTTCGAAAAAAGGACCGCCGATGATTTCGACGCGGTGCTGTTGAACGAGTTCGGCAAGGCGGTCGAGGTAATCCCCATGTTCTTCGGCGAGCCATTCGATTAGTGAACCGCTGGTATGCAGGGCGAGTTTGAGAGCGGGATAGTTCTCGAACACATCGAGGAAGGGGCGGTAACTTTTCTGAAATGCTTCTTCGAGGACGTGATTGAAGTTACCGACGGGTTGGTGGTTATGGACGGCAAAAATGAAGCGGACAGCGTTCATAATGGGAATGGGGAGCCGCAACTGTATGATTGCGGGTAAAAAAATTAACAATGTGATAACCGCATAATCGGCAGAAATTGCCGGTTTCGACAGTTTTGCGGATTATTTTGGTTATTCTGCCGGCAGGGAACAGGCACCGCCGGTTTATTTTTAATTCTTCATTACCAATCATCAATCTTTTCCTCTCGTCCGGCAAGGATTGCCGTTTTCCGCAGGGCTTGCAAACGTGCTGTTTCTGTTATAATGAACCATTAAGTGTGCTTTTCTGAAAAAATAAAACTGATCGAACAATGGCAGGAAAAAAAAGTAAAAAAAAGGCAGAAACCGTTTTTCTCGTGTGCGAAGAAACCGGCGAATATAACTACGCCGTCCGAAAAAAACCGGGCGGCGAAAAACTGAAACTGAGCAAATACTGCCCGAAGTTGAGAAAACACACGGTTCACAACGAAAAGAAAAAATAGTTGCATTTGACCGCTCTGAAACGCTGGACAACCCGCCGTTCCGATCCGTCCGTGCAGCGGCATCTAGAGCGGACAGCGCACGTTTCCCCGCTTATTGCTGCACTGCTCGCTGCGAGAGGAATTTGTACGCCGGACGCTGCGGAAAAGTTTTTTCAGCATCCCAAAAAAGACCTCAAAGGCATCCGCGAACCGGAACTCCTGCCCGGCTGCAAAGAAGTTGCCGGAATCCTTTGGAAAGCCGTTCAAAACCGGAAAAAAATTGTCATCTACGGCGATTATGATGCCGACGGAATCACCGGTATCGTCATTTTGTTTCAAGCCCTGAAAGCCCTCGGCAGCAATGTTAAGTATTATATCCCGCACCGTATCGACGAAGGATACGGTCTCAATTCCGAAGCCGTCGAAAAACTGGCAAAAGACGGAACCGAACTGATTATCACCGTGGATTGCGGCATCCGAAGCGTCAACGAAGCCGAAACGGCAAAAAAATGCGGAATTCAACTGCTGATCACTGACCATCATACGCCGGAACCGGTTTTGCCCGATGCCGCGGCGATTGCCCATCCGGCTCTTGTCCGGTTCAACGGAAAACTCGCCGCACCCTCTACTTTATCGCCGGAACAACTGGAACAAGCCGAAAAATATCCCTGTCCGTTCCTTTGCGGTGCGGCTGTGGCGTTAAAAACCGCATGGGCTGTCGGACAGTTGGCAAACGACGGTTTCGGCAAACCGGTTTCGGCTCCGTTTCGGGAATTGCTCAAAGAATTGCTCGGACTGACGGCTATGGCAACCATTGCCGATTTCGTACCGCTGCTCGAAGAAAACCGTTCACTGGTGCGGGGCGGACTGCCGTTTTTACTGCATACCGGTTCGTCCGGTCTGAAAGACCTTTTTGCCGCCGCAAAATTCGGAGAAAAGAAAACTTCTTTAACAACAGAATTCGTTGCCTTTCAACTTGTCCCGCGGATCAATGCTGCCGGACGGCTCGGACAGGCGGAATTTGCCGTAGAATTGCTGACCAGTCCTGATGCAGAACGTACAAAAACACTTGCCGGAGAACTTGACCGGCTGAACGAACAGCGGAAATCAACGGAACGGCAAATTCTGCACGAAGCCGAACAAATGATTCGGGAAAAATGCAATTCCGATGATCCCGCTTTCGTTTTGGCGAGCGATTGGCACCGGGGCGTAATCGGAATTGCGGCAGGACGTTTGGCGGATAAATTTCATCGTCCGGTCATTTTATTCGGAACAGACAAAATGGGACTTTCGCCGGCAGTCGGGTCGGCTCGAAGCGTTGCCGGTTTTGATTTGTACACAGCACTGCTGGATTGCCGGGAACATTTAATCCGTTTCGGCGGACATCCGGCAGCAGCAGGAGTGACCGCCGAAACGAAACAAATTGATGCCTTCCGAAAAGCGTTTTGCGAAGCCGTTGCCCGGCGTATCCCGCCGGAAGAACGGGTTGCCGAATTGATCATTGACGGTTTTTTCCCGCTGTCGGCCTTTACACCGCAAACGGTCGGGCAAATTTTACAGTTAGCCCCTTTCGGCAGCGAAAATCCGAGTCCGGTTTTTGCGGCGGAACAAGTGACGGTCAAAAATGCCAAAACAATGGGAAAGGAAGGAACTCATTTTACGGCGGAATTTCAGCAGGGACGAACATCTTTTCGCGGAGTGGCCTTTCACCGGAGCGAATGGACGGAATCCATGCAGCCGTTTCATACGCCGCTGGACATTGCTTTTCGGGCAAAAAAAAATGATTACAACGGCAATGTCGAATTGGAAATTCTCGATTGGCGGCGGTAGCGTCCGCTGCGCTGCCTCCTCCCGCTTGTTTTTTCCCTGTCTGCGGGTACAATAGAGAGGATAGGGACGGCGGTACCGCTCTCCTTTTGCTGTTTTGCTGCCTTTTGTCCCACCCTGTTGCGGAGAAAAATACAATGTTTGTTCCTGATGTGTTTGCCCTCGATTTCATTTTGCCGGCTGATTGGATTCCGCTCGTTTACGGCGGCACAGCCGCTGTTTGTGCGGCTGTGACCTCTGCTTTTGTGCATCCGCACCGTTCCGAATCCGCCGATTTGGAAACCGTGAAAAGCCGGATTGCCGAACTGGAAAAAATTCCGAACTGTTCTCTCGAACAAACGGATGAACTTGCCGACTTGTACAACATTTGGGCAGCGGAACGGGCAGCGGCCGGTGCTGAAATCGGCGAATTAACCCCGATTTTCGACAAAGCCGAAGCAGTGCTTCAGAACGCTTTGAAATTCGGCGATGATGAACAACTCCGCCGCCAACTCGGCAATGTGATGCTGAACCGTGCCGTCGTTCAGCAAGACCTCGGTCACCCGGAAGCCGCCGCAGATTCTTACAAAAAAGTGCTTGCGATATTGAAACCGCTGGATGACGCAGGAGACGGCGAAGCGAAACTGGACGTTGCCGGTGCAAAACTCAATCTCGGCATCATTTATCGGGATTTAGACCGTTTCGAGGAAGCAAAGACCGTTTTTGACGAATCCTTTTTGACCTTTCGGGCAGTCGAAAAAATCGGCGTGTTTGATACCCGTTACTATATGGCGAAAGTCAGCGTGCAGCAGGGAGGCGTGCTTGCCGAAATGGGAGAACCGCTGGAACAAATTACCGATGCCTACAACCGCGCTATGCGGCTTTACGTTGAAGTCATTGAGGACTTGCAGCAAGTTGAACTCGAAAGAGACCTTGCGAATGTACTGCTTGACCGCTGCCGGGAAATCCATGAGGACTGGCTCGTCCGCGAGTTTCCGTCCGATGACGAAAGAGATCAGCGGATCGCCGATGTGATTCTGGATGTCCGGCGGGGCATCGAACTCCTTGAAAAACAGTGTCAGGCGGGAAACAAAGAGGCAAGATATGACCTGCTCGATGCCGTCGCCTTGCAGGGACGGATTCTGTGCGATGCGTCAAAATATGACGAAGCCAAGCACGCCCTTGACCGTGCGATCAATGAATTCGCCGATCTTCTCCAAGAAAATGACGATGTCGTTCTGATGCAGACCGCTATGGTCTATGCCAACCGGGCGGTGGTGCAAATCGGTCTCGGCGACAAAGAAGCAAGCAAACAGGATTGTCAAAAAGGATCGGAATTGATCAACACGCTGATCCAATCCGGCAGCCATGAAGACAACGACATCCGGGACCTGAAAGAGCAGTTTCAGGCGTTGATCGAACAACTCAAATAACCGCCGGTTATCAAACACGGAAATAACGGTTTATTGTCCGGCATGTCAGGAGATAAAACAGTCCATCCATGAAAAACTATTTCCGGGCTATCCGGCAAACGTTTCACCGCCGTACCGGACTGATTATCAGTACGGTTTTTTGCGCCCTGATGATCGGTCTCCTTTGGGGAGGGAACATTGCCGCCGTGGTCTATCCGATCACCGAAATTTGTCTCAAAAAGGACAGCACATTTCTCACATGGCTTGAGCAAAAAATCGAAGAAAACGAGCAAAAAATCGCCGATGCCCGAAAAAAAACGGAATCGCTGCCGCCAACGTCTCCGCAACTTGCCGTTGAACAAAAAATGCTGCTCGCTTATCAATGGCGGGGAAAATGGTATGACTGGAGCCGTCCTTACATTGAAAAATATACGCCGCGCCGCCCGTTTCAAACAGTCGTTTTTCTGATGGTGATCGCCCTCATCGGGACAGTCGTGAAAACCGCATTCATCGTTATTCATGCCGTTCTTTCGGCGGCGATTGCCCAGCAAACGTCTATGGAAATCCGGGAACAGTTTTATCAAAAAGTTCTCGATTACGAACCAAATTATTTTCCGAAAGAAGGCGGCACGAAAGTCATCAGCCGCTTCACGGCGGATATGACCGTTCTGACCGGCGGTTTAGCCGTCATTTACGGAAAAATTATCCGCGAACCGCTGAAACTCTTTGTCTGTGTGGCTGTTGCGGCTTATATCAGTTGGCAGTTATTACTCGTGACGGCTCTCTTCGTTCCGCTCATCTTTTTGGGAATCCGCTGGCTCGCCAAATCAATTAAACGGGTTGTCCGAAAAAGTTTGGAAGAAATTGCCAATTTATATGCCCGGCTTGGCGAAACATTTCAATCCATTCGGATTGTACAGGTTTTCACGCAGGAAACGCAGGAACGCCGCAAATTTCACCGCGTCAACCAAACGTGCTATGAAAGAGCCATGAAAATCGCAAAATACGAAGCGATTGCCAATCCGATGGTCGAAGTTTTCGGAATTTTAACGATCTGCATTGCCGTTGTCATCGGTTCGTATCTGGCAATGGGAGAACGGACGGATATTTGGGGGATTCCGATGTTGTCCGAACCGATGGATATCGGCACGCTCATTTTATTTTTTGCGATGCTTGTCGGTGCTTCTGATCCGGCACGCCGGTTAGCCGATATTTTTACCTTTTTCCAAAGTGCCGCTGCCGCTGCCGACCGGATTTATACAATGATTGACCGTCCGGTTCCGATCAAAGACCCGGAAAAACCGGTGCCGCTGCCGCCGTTTCGGGAATCCCTGATTTTCGATCACGTTTCGTTTGAATATGATCCGAACCGTCCGGTGCTGAAAGATGTTTCGCTGCAAATCCGGTTCGGCGAATGTGTGGCGATCCTCGGAGCCAGCGGCTGCGGCAAAAGCACGCTGGTGAGCCTCATTCCGCGATTTGCCGATCCGCAAGAGGGACGTGTGCTGATTGACGGCTGTCCGTTAACGTCTTTGCGCCTCGGCGATCTGCGCCGTCAAATCGGATTGGTCACACAAGACCCGATTCTGTTTGATGATACGGTGCTTGCGAATATCCGTTACGGAAAACCGGACGCATCGCGTGAAGAGGCGGAAGCGGCTGCCGCAAAGGCGTTTGCCCATGATTTTATTATGAAAGAATTGCCGGAAGGTTATGACACGCCGGTAGGTCCGGCAGGCGGACAACTGTCCGGCGGACAGCGGCAGCGGATCGCTTTAGCGAGGGCTATTTTACGCGATCCGCCGATCTTTCTGCTGGACGAAGCCACCAGTCAAATCGATATTCAGAGCGAAAAAATGATTCACGAGGCGTTGGCTACTTTCCGAAAAGGGCGGACAACTATTATGATCACGCATCGGTTATCTGCGGTTTCGCTTGCCGACCGGATTGTGCTGATGGATGACGGTCAGATCATCGCGGACGGCACGCACGAAGAACTTCTCAAGACATCGCCGGTCTATCGGGCTATGCAAAAATAATTTGTCCGTCATTTTGTTTTCCCGCTGTTGACAATCCTCTTGTTTCAGGTTATACTTCATATAGATACGTCACGTCGGCGTAGTTATGTTTTTACCTCTTTATGAAAAGGAGAAATACGATGCGTACAAAAATTTTGACACCGGTTCACGAAATCACCGGCACAACCCTTACAAACGCTCCAATGCGTAGTAAAATAGGCAAAAGAACGGGGGGGGGGGACAATCTAATCTCGCCGGGCATCAGACCGTAGACAGTAATTCTTCTGCTGCCGTCTGCCGTCCGCAATCTGCCGTCTATTCTGCGGCATTCACGCTGGTCGAACTCTTGGTCGTGATCGCCATTATCGGCATGCTCATCGCCTTACTCTTACCCGCTATTCAGCAAGCCCGCGAAGCCGCACGGCGTATGCAGTGCCAAAACAACCTCAAACAACTCGGTATCGGCATTCATAACTATCACAGTGCTTACGGGCAACTCCCCGCCTGTAACGGCATCGCCTTCTGTAAAGACCCGAATTCGGCAACGGCATTGGCATTCGCCGGCAGATACAGCGGGTTGATTGCCCTGCTCCCCTTTATCGAACAGCAAGGTCTCTACGATGCATGGATCAATTCGACACTGGTGAACGGAGGGACTTATGCTTATCATCCTTCCGCTTGGGTTCTTGACACTGCTCCGGCAGATGACCCGCGGCGAGTTCAGGTATCGGCTTTCCGCTGTCCGTCCAACACCGGAACCGGACAAAATACTCCGCCGCAAGGACTGACGAATTACAGGTTCAACCTCGGCGATTCTCCGTTCCATTCAACAACGAGTGCCAATAATGACACTATCAAAAATATTGTCTGGGTTCGCGGTCTCTTCGGTCACCAAGTGCAATATGATTTCAGTGCCGTGACAGACGGAACCAGTAATACTGCTTTATTTGCCGAAAGAGCCGTCGGGTCGGCAATCGGGACTGTAAGAACCGGTGTCTTGAAAATTACCGAAGGGGTGGTCAATAATGCTAATAGTGCCAACATGTGGAGCGGTAATAACGAGAATGCTTACCTCAAGTCGCGGACACAGTGTGTCAACATACGGGGTACAAATGGCAATTACAAGACGGGAGTAGGGGCGACTTATCCGGCGGACTATTGGGGAGAATGCGGCATGAAATATTCGGACGGGATTTGGAACTCAAGCGGTTTTCATACCGTGATTTCTCCGAATGGTCCGGCTTGCATGAGTCGGTCGTCACGCGAGATCGGGGTATTGACCCCGACAAGCAATCATACCGGCGGTGTCAATCTAACGCGGGCAGACGGTTCAGTTTCGTTCATCAATGAAAACATTGATGTCGGCAAGGGCGATACAGCCGCACAGACAGCGGATACTGCGTCTCCTTTCGGCGTTTGGGGCGCACTCGGCACCCGCAGCGGCGGAGAAAGCGAAACGCCGTGATGAATTAGTTCGCAGACAGCAGATGGCAGACCGCAGCAGAAAAGATTCTCTCTTGCTGCCGTCTGCCGTCTGCAAACTGCCGTCTTCCTGATTATCAATTTTCAATTCAAAGAACAACCTTTAACCATGAACAAACCAATGCGCACACTTACACTTATCACACTATTACTTTTCGTAACATTAACGTTGTCCGGCTGCGGCGTTCCGCGTCCGGCGAATTTTCCCGAAACGGCACCGTGCAAAATAACGGTGTTGCAGGACGGCAAACCGTATGCGGATGTCGCCATTACTCTGTACCGCGAAGAGGGCAACGGGGCATTAGCCATCAGCGGCATGACAAACTCAAGCGGTGTTGCGATCATCGAAACATCGTGGGGCCGATATGTTGCAAAGGGTGCGCCGGTCGGCTTGTGCAAAGTCACGGCGGACAAGTCTTTTGAGGTTCCGCCGGAAACAGTCACGCCAGAGGAGAGTGCCTTGTGGACACAGGAAGAAGCAGCGGCTTATGAGGCAAAACGGGCGGCGGAGATTGACAAACTGCGGATAATTCCGAAAAAGATAGCGGAAATATCCCTCACACCGCTGACGGTTAATGTCGAAAGCGGAAAAGGTGCTGAATTGACCGTCAACGTGGAGGAGTTTCAGTAGTTCTTGCCGCCGCCGTTATTTTCGTGTAGAATCTGCGGTCTCATCGGACAAGGTGCGGAAGGCAGGGCGGTTGCATCAGGAACGATCTGCGCTGAAACCCGCCGGAATCAAATTTTATGCAGCGTATATTATCCGGCATTCAGCCGACAGGACGGTTTCACTGGGGCAATTATTTCGGAGCGATCCGGCAGTACATTGCCCTGCAAGGGCAACGGGAAAACGCCTTTTACTTTATTGCGAACCTGCACGCCCTCACCACCGTCCGCAGCAAACAGCAACTTGCCCGAAATACTTTTGATGCGGCTCTTGACCTGCTTGCGCTCGGACTTGACCCGAACAAGGCAACGCTCTTCGTGCAGTCCGACATTCCCGAAGTGTCCGAACTTTGCTGGATTCTCATGACCGCAACACCGATGGGCTTACTGGAACGCTGCCACGCTTACAAAGACAAGAAAGCAAAAGGACTGACCGCCGATGCGGGACTTTTTACTTATCCCGTTTTGATGGCGGCGGACATTCTGCTTTACGATTCTAATCTTGTACCGGTCGGCGAAGATCAGATTCAGCACATTGAGGTTTGCCGGGACGTTGCCGGGTCGTTCAATCACCATTTCGGCGAAACGTTTATTATGCCGAAACCGTATGTCGTGCAGGATACGGCGAAAGTTCCCGGCTTGGACGGCAAAGACAAAATGTCAAAAAGTTACGGCAATACGGTGGAGGTCTTTGAAGATTTGAAAGCCCAGAAGAAAAAAATTATGGGAATCACAACGGACAGCCGTCCGATGGAAGAGCCGAAAGAACCGGCCGGCGATCCTCTTTTTACGCTCTATTCGCTTTTTGCTTCGAAAGAACAAACGCAAACGTTGGCGGAGACGTACCGGCGCGGCGGATTCGGTTACGGCGGAGTGAAAAAGGATTTGGCGGTGCTTGCGGAAAATTATTTTGCGGAGGCGCGGGCGCGGCGGGAGGAATTGTCGGCGAAACCGGCAGAGGTTCGGGACATATTAGCCGCCGGTGCGCAGACCGCCCGAAAAAAAGCCGCTGAAGTGCTGCGGCGGGTCAAGGAAAATTGCGGTGTATAACGCAGTGTAATGTAATTTAACAAAGCACTGACAACAAAGCGGCGGACGTGTCAATGTCTGTCCGCAAGTTTGACCAGCACAGGGGCGCGGCGGTCATTTTCCCTTCATGGCTTCGGCAAGGATTTTGGATGTACTCGGACGCATAATTCGGGGGTCGACTTCTTTGCCTTCCGTCAATGTTTTGCGGACATCCTTACCGGAAATGAAAACCGGCTTTTCGTCTTTGTGAGAATCCATCAAATCCACCCGCCCCGCCGATTCATAGTAGGCGGCAAAGCCGACATTCAGCGGCTTGATCAGCAATTCACCGCCGAGATTGTTGAAGATTTCCTGTGCATCGAAATCCCCCCAAATCGGCGTACCGTCATGATACGGCGCATCGGCATGTTTCCTGCCGATAATCAAATCGGTAAAGCCGAAATTCTGCCGGTAGACCGCATGCATCACCGCTTCCTTCGGACCGCCGTAAAACATTTTGATGTCCAGCCCCAGCAGAAGAACTCTGTCCGGCACAGCACCGCCGACTTTCTGCCATAATGCCGGATCGCTGTCTCCTTCGCCGAGAGACCGGTTATCAATCAACGCCTCGTAGGTTTTCATCCGCACCGCCGCATTGACATCATCCCCTTTTGTTTCGCCGACAAGCGGATTCAGACACGCACCGGCATTGTGTCCCTGCCGCAGCAGTTCTTCGAGTCCGTACACCAAAGCGTATTCATGCGCCCGGTGCAGCGGATTCCGTGTTTGAAAAGCCACAACACGATTCCATCCTTTGGTATCCAGCAGTTTTCGGACTTCGGACGGCGGCAGAACATATTGACCGAAAGCGGGATTCTTCGGCTGCGGAAACACTTGAATTGTCCCGCCAAGCAAAAACGTTTTATCGGCATCTTGTTTGAGAACCATATCCGCACCGGGATGATCTGTCCGGTCAGTCAGGTAAACGCTTCGGAGATATTTCGGTTTATCCCAGCCGAACACGCTGGTCACGGAAAGAACGGCAACGGTTTCTCCGGCTGAATTGACAACGGCAACGTCTTGCTCCGGCTTGATTTGTCCGGCAAGGGTTTCGGACACAGGCAGAGAAAGCGGAATCGTCCACGCATATTTTTTGCCGTTGGAAATAATGACCGATTCGTCAAGGACGCGGCAAAAGGTCTCCTCGTCCATTGGACCGGTCAGCGGGGAAAGTCCGCCGTCTCCGAAACGATAAACGGTCGACAGATCGGCATCGCTGACCGGCACTTTCAGGAGAGTGGCGGCATAGGCACGCCGGTTTTCAATTTCGTTAACAGGGATGGTGCGGTTGACCGGTTCGGTCAATCCGCCATGGGGGGGCAGCAACGGCATAAAAAAAGGAGTCGGTTGATTTTTGGAACAAAACTAACGATAAACGAGCCGACAGTATACTTGTTTCTCCTTCTTATGTAAAGGTCTGTCCCGCTATGTCGTTTCCACAGGGATAGCGGCAGAACTGTTGCTTATAACAGGAAATGTTTTTGCTCTTGCGGGCGGCGGGAAAAATTTGTACACTCCGGCAATGACCCGTTTATTCTTCTTTGCAATTGCGGCTGTTTGCGGCGTTTTTTCCGCTTCCGCAAACGGTCAGGGCAATGTGTATTTTCCGGCGGGAACACCGCCGGAAGTTCCGGCATGGAGTCAGCCCTATCCCGGTTTGGGGAATGCGCTGCCGGGTGTGACGACGGCACCGCCGCCGGCCGCAACGCTGTTTGCTGATCCTGCGGAAACCAGTACCGGAGCGGAAATTACGCCGACAACGCAATCCAGCGGTCTCTATCTGTTCCAAATTCCGAACAATAAACGTACCGGCATGTTTCAGAAGGGAAGCGTGAATTGGCTTTGGATACCCGACAGCGGCGGGGCAAACGGTCTTGGAATGACCGAACTTGATCTTTCGGTGGTATTGGCGTTACCGATGCCGACCGCGGAATCGCCGCTGCTGATCACGCCGGAATTCAAATCAACATTTTTTGATACAAAAAATGCAGGCAAGATCGCCGACAAAACATTTTACACAACCGGAGTTGACTTGCGGTGGATACGTCCGCTTGTGAAAGATAAGTTAACCGCTGACCTCGGTTTCGGTGTCTTTTACAGCGGCGATTTTCATGCCGAAGCCGGCGATGCTGTCCGGTTTCCTGCCCATGTTGCCGGTATCTGGAATTTTAATCCGCGTACGAAAATTGTGTTTGGTGTTCTTTATCTTGACCGGCACGGCGATTATAACTGGTGTCCGATGGCGGGTGCTGTGTGGACTCCGACGGAAGACATCCGTGCGGAACTGGTGTTTCCCCGAATTCGCTATGCGCAGCGGCTTCGCTGGTTTTATTCATCGGCGGGCGAAGAGCAGCAGGATTGGCTTTATACGGCTTTTGAATTCGGCAGCGGTTCGTGGGGGATTGAAGGGGGCGGGGTGCTGAATTACCGGGACTATCGTTTGTTGCTTGGCTATGAGCGGCGTACGCGTTGTGGTGTGACGCTTGGTATCGAAGTTGGTTATGCGGTTGACCGGACGATTGAACACTCGCGGGTTCAGCCGGCGGACAGTGTTTTCCTGCGGCTGCGGACGGCGTTTTAGGGGTTT
>JAIRPZ010000093.1 GCA_031256755.1 Planctomycetaceae bacterium | reverse complement strand
TTAAAAAAAAGAAAACAGCAACAGTAATGTTAATGCGGAATATTGCAAGACCCGTTCCTGCGGTAAAATCCGGGCAGAAATGGATGAGGGGCGGCGGCTTTATCACCGATAAGAAGCATCAGATTTGGTGACGGCGGACGGTTGCCCATGACACAGGCAGGTGATTGCGTTCTGGTTCTTCGGCTGCAAGATGTTCATACAATCGGTTTAAGACAAGACCAAAATAAAAAACGGAAGATGTATGTTCCCCGCTTTCACATTTTGTCTTTTTCATTTTCCTAATTATCAATTCTCCATTATCTATTAAAAATACTCCCGCCCGGGATTGCCGATAGATCGGGGCTTAAAGCGTGTCGGGTATTTCGCCTGTTCTGATTCTCGGTGCAATTTTCAGGAATGCCCCCACGATGTGCGGGTCAAAATGAATGCCCGCTTCCCGCCGTATGACATCAATAGCACGGTCAGGATGCAGCGGCTGCTTATACGGTCTTACCGAAATCAGCGCGTCATACACATCAACCACGGCCATCAGCCGTCCTTCCAACGGGATATTGTAGGCGGCTAAACCGGCTGGATAACCGGAACCATCCCATTTTTCATGGTGAGTAGCCGCCATGCGCTTGGCATGCCACGTAAATCCATGATGCGTCGATTCCTTTTCCACTCCGGCAATAATAGCGGCTCCGATAACGGTGTGATTTTTCATCACTTCAAATTCTTCATGAGTTAACTTCGTCGGTTTCAGTAAAATGTGATCGCGTATCGCCACTTTTCCGATGTCGTGCAGCAATGCCGACCGGACAAGGAGATGATGATCCCAGCCGGCAATTTCAGCAGCATAGACATCATACCGTTCCAACGCCTGAAGCAGTAAATTGAGCAAACGCTGTGTCCGTCCGATATGTTCGGCAGTTCCGTTGTCCCGGTATTCCACCACATTGACCAGAAGATCAAAAACCGTATTCTGCAATTCCAGTATCCTCTTGGTACGCTCTTCAACAAGACACTTTAAGTCGGCATTGTATTTTTGCAGCATTTTCTGCTGCGCCGTTACAAGCAAACGTACTTCAATCCGTTTGCGGAGAAGCGGAATCGAAAAAGGTTTCGCAACATAATCCACCGCTCCTTCGGAAAGACCTTTGAGTTCATTTCCGAGATCATTCATCGCGGTCAGAAAAATGACGGGAATCGTTTCGGTTTTCGGGTTGGACTTGAGGATACGTATGACTTCGTATCCGCTCATTTCAGGCATATCAACGTCCAGCAAAATCAGATCAGGCGTGACGGAAAGTAAAAGTTTGAACAGTTTTTCACCGGAAGGTACCGTAAACACATCATACAGATCGGCAAGGGCATTTTCTCCCGCTGTTAAATTGGTGATACTGTCATCGACAATAACAATTTTTTGTCTTTCCTGCCTCATGGGTGAGAGTTACGGCAAAATATTCTGTCAGCAGATTATACCATGCAAATAACGGTTTGCAATACCGGTGTTTTGCTTTCGCAACAAATTCTTCGGAGTTTTTTGCGGATATTGTCAAGTTCGTATACTTTACCGGCTGTTTTTGGTGTCCGCTGCCGCTTTTCCGGCAGAATCAGCCGGACGGGCGGAATGATTGGAGTCTTGACTCTAATTTGTCCGCAGCATCTTGCTGAATGACTTCAAAGAAAAGGCTGCCGGCTGAAAAAGCGGTTTTCCTCTATGTTCATACAAAACGATAACCGAAACGCCTCTCCTGCCGTCCATGTCTTTGTCTTTTGTACCGGCAGTGACTAAAATCGGAAAAAACAAGAAAACACCTGTGCAAAGCCGCACAATCCAAAATGCCCTTATTTAACGTTTTTTTGCATAGAGACGGTACAGTGCAGCCGCAATAAACATCAACCCCAGAACCGCCATCGTTAGGCGAAAAGCAAGGACTGTATTTCTCTGCGGACGTTCCGCTTGCGGCTGACATTCATTTTTGTAATACTTCCAAAACTCCATCTTGTCGTCAAAAGAACAGGCGGGTTTATTGTCCGCTCCCCAAACATGAATTTTTTCGGGCTGATTCACAGGTGTCAATTCGCTTACAGGAAAGTTGACAGGAAAACGAAAATCATGCAAACGGGATTCTGATGTCTCATTGATCCGGCAATCGTTGATGACAAAACGGGTTCGGATTCCGAAGGCGGGGTCTCCGTTGTGCTGGATAGTTTCCCAATCGCCGGGAATCCAATATTCTCCCTTAACGTTACGATATTGTTTGACAGCGCACTCGGTAATTATTTTTACAGAGGAATTCTTTCCGGCTGCCGCAGAATACCGATAACTGTCAATGCTGTACCCTTTATCGATGTTGATAAATACGCATAACTCCCAATCGGCAAAATACTCGTGCTGTCCTGTGCGAGCCGCAACGATCATTTTAATCACATCATCGCCGGATGAATTTTTGCCGGAAGAAGCGATCTCCGATTGATATTTATGAACGAGTTCCGGCAGCGTCATTCCCTTTGTTTCCGCCGGCACATAGAAATATCTCGGCAAAGGGAAAAATAAATGCACGTCCGCCCCTGTTGATCCGGCACCGTCAGGAACAAACACAGCACTATATCCTTTATCTTTCAACGAATTAAAGTAATCGCAGAACTGAATCTCTTTGAGCGGATATTTATCGCGCGGAACGGTGAGCCTATACGAATCTTTTCCGTCACAAAAAATATCATCACACATTTCGGATGCAATCGGTTTGCCGTTTTCATCTTCGGCGAAACTGTCAAGAGAGATCACGACGGCTCGGCTTTTTCCTCCTTCCGACTCCCAATAACAGCCGGGAAAGGACTTGGACACAACACCCGTTGTATAATCTTTTGTAAAGAATATCTGTACGGAATTGATTTTTTTCCATTGGTCATCGTGATTCTTCACGAGTTCTTTCAAGTCCGGTTCGTCTGCATGCGCCGCATCCGGCAGCAGCACCAAACAGCCCGACGCGGCAAATGATGCGATCAGCAGGAAAAGCAAAGAACTTTTCAACAAATGTTTATCTGACATCACGAAATCCGTTAAGTAAAATATGTCTGCCCAACTTTACAACTAACTGTTTGATGGCAAAACCGGCGGGGACGGGTATTTTGGGGAAGCGGGGAATTTTCCGATGCCCTCTAGTTTTCGGCGTTTTTTGACAGGGATTGCATAATTTCCGGTGCCTGTTCCAGAACGCTGTGCATAAATGTACTGTAAAGATGCCGGATGAAGGTTTCCTTTTGCGTATCGGAAAGATCGGTTTCTCCTTCAAGTTTTCCGAGAACGGCATTGGCATCCCGATACAAAACCGTCAATGCTCCTCTGCCGGAGATTTTGGAAAAGTTCAATTTTTTCGGAACTCCTGATTCCATCACCATTTCAATAAAGACAAACTCCCCTTGGTCGGGAATGGCTGCCGCATTGGTTCTGACCGGTGCAAATCCTGATCCTACGTTAACGGTCCATCCTTTGGAGACATCCCATGCGGCGATGACCCGGTCTTGACCGAGAATGAAGTACCGGTTCTGATATTCCAGTTGCGGCGGGCGGATCGACAATAATTCTGCCGGTTTCTCTGTTTCCTGCTGAATCAGCACGGGGGACTGACATTTCGGACAGGGACGCGTCTGCCCAATCAAACTGACTTTGGCATTGAGTTTGCTTTTGCAGACGGGGCATCGCATTTGAAAAATACCGGTCATATCTTTTGCGGCAGTCCTGCCTCCGACGGATGATTACCTGATGATTAACGCCGCAGGATTTTAGCGGGGCTGATGCAGTTTGTCAAGCCCGGCCGCATTCTGCCGTACTGCCGGCAAGTTTTTCCGAAAC
>JAIRPZ010000091.1 GCA_031256755.1 Planctomycetaceae bacterium | reverse complement strand
AATTCCTGACAGGTATTCCAACTCACTTGCTCAACGGGCAATTTATCCCCCTTGAAATTCGACGGATTCTTCCCCATGACCCCTTCCCACTGCTCCTGCGTGACCTCCGTCTCGCCGATGTAAAAGCCCGACAGTGTTACCTTCTGTCCTGCCCGATTGAAACTGCCCGCAGGACAATACCGAAACGCAAAGTCAACGCCTTTGATTTTGACGACTTTACGCTCACCCGCTTTCGGTTCGGCAGCGGATAAACTGTTCGCAGACGGGACTTGTCCCAGCGTGAAAACAACTGCGGTAAAAAACGCAACGGTAAGTAATTTCTTCATCATTGTTTGAAGGGTTAAGAGTTAAAATTGACCGGCAGGGATTTTAACACGGTCACGGTTCGCCTGCAAGCGTTCTTTTTAACAGGATTGACAGCATACCGCACCGCTTGCATACAGGCGGCGTAAGATGTCTAATAGAGAATGTTGTTCCGCCGGTATAAACTGTCATCAAACGTATATTCCACCGGCAGAACCGGTTTTCATGAACATTTCCGAATACTGCCTTGACATTGCAGACAAAGCCAAACAGGCATCGCTGCGAATGATGAATATCAGCGGATCGCAGAAAAACGATTTTCTCGCCCGATCCGCTGCTTTGATCCGTGAAAAAACCGGCTTGCTTCTTGCCGAAAATCAACGAGACATTGACGCAGCCCCCTCTTTCGGTTTGACCGCTGCCGAAACCGACCGGCTTTTGCTCAACGAAAAACGGCTCGGCGAAATCATCACCGCACTGAACGAAATCGCCGCCTTTCCCGACCCGATCGGAAATATCATCGAATCAACCGTCCGTCCAAACGGCATCGAAGTTCAGAAAGTCCGCGTGCCGCTTGGCGTAATTTTTTTCATCTACGAATCCCGACCGAATGTCACGCCGGATGCGGCGGCAATCTGCATCAAAAGCGGAAATGCGGTGATCCTGCGCGGCGGCAAGGAAGCCGCACACAGCAACGCCGCCCTTGCCGATCTGTTGATTCAAGCCGCAGAAGATGCCGGTCTGCCGGAAAATGCTGTCCAACTGATCCGAATTCCCGACAGAGATGTTGTCGGCGAATTACTGAAAATGCCGGATAAAATAACGGTCACGATTCCCCGCGGCGGCGAAGGACTGATCCGCCGGGTTGCTGCCGAAGCAAAAATGCCAGTGATAAAACATTTTGCCGGTAATTGTCACGTTTATATCGATCAGTTTGCCGACTCCGATATTGCCGAGCGGGTATTGGTCAATTCCAAATGTCAACGGATGGGCGTTTGCAATGCGGCGGAGTCGCTGGTTGTTCACGAAGCCGTTGCCGTTTCGCTTCTTCCCCGATTGGCAAAGGCGTTATCGGATCGCGGGATTGAACTTCGGGGCGATGCAAAAACGTGTTCACTGATTCCGCAAGCGGTCAGGGCGGCAGAGACCGATTTCAAAACGGAGTTTCATGGACCGGTGATGTCGGTCAAAATTGTTTCTTCACTTGCCGAAGCCGTTGAACATATCAACCGGTACAGCGATGGTCATACGGAAGCGGTGATCACGAAGGACTTGGAAACCGCCCGGCAATTTACGGCGCAGATCGACAGTTCAGCAGTGATGGTGAACACCAGTACCCGGTTTAATGACGGCGGACAATTCGGTCTCGGTGCGGAAATCGGCATCAGTACAGACAAATTGCATGCCCGGGGACCTTGCGGAATTAAAGAATTGACTACGTACAAATACATTGTGTACGGCAGCGGACAGATTCGGGAATAATTTGAGAGTGTCTGCCGTTCTTGCCGTTTGCTGTTCTTTATGGGATAATGAATCCGGTTTTTCCGGCAAAACAGATGTCTATTAACAAAATCATTCTTGGCGACAATTTGGAAATCCTGCGGACAGTAGAAGACGAGTCGGTGGACTTGATTTACCTTGACCCGCCGTTTTTCTCCAACCAAAATTACGAAGTGATTTGGGGAGACGAAGGAGAAATCCGCAGTTTTCAAGACCGCTGGGCAGGCGGTATCGAACATTACATTGCCTGGCTCAAAGAGCGCGTCTATGAAATGTACCGCGTTCTGAAAAAGACCGGCAGTTTCTACCTGCACTGCGACTGGCACGCTTCCTCTTACATTCAGGTTGAAATCCTTGATAGAATTTTCGGACGAAGAAACTGCCGCAACGAAATCATTTGGTATTACCGCCGCTGGACTGCCGGTAAAACATTTCAGCGAATGCACGATACGATATTTTTTTATACAAAAACAAAATCATTTCTCTTCAATAAGACGTTCATCGAACCGACCGAAGGACAAAAAGCAAAGCATGAAAAGGGCTGGGACAGAAACTCGGTCATTATTGACGGGAAACGGCAAGCCCAGTTATTGGTTTACGACCAAAAAAAGGTCAATATCGCCGTCAAAGAAGGGAGAATTAACCTTTCCGATTACGCCAAAGTTCACAAATTGGGCGATACCTGTACAACGGCTTCTGATGTCTGGGAAATCAATTATCTTAATTCGCAATCCAAAGAGCGAATCGGTTATCCGACTCAAAAACCGGAGGCGTTGCTGGAACGGATTATCAAAGCGTCAAGTAATCCGGGCGATATTGTGCTTGACCCGTTTGTCGGCGGTGGAACCACCGTTGCCGTGGCGGATAAACTGGGACGGAACTGGATAGGAATTGACCAGTCCGTCCAAGCCGTCAAAGTCACGGAATTACGGCTGCAAAAACAGCAAGACCTGTTGAGTAT
>JAIRPZ010000002.1 GCA_031256755.1 Planctomycetaceae bacterium | reverse complement strand
GGAACCACCGTTGCCGTGGCGGATAAACTGGGACGGAACTGGATAGGAATTGACCAGTCCGTCCAAGCCGTCAAAGTCACGGAATTACGGCTGCAAAAACAGCAAGACCTGTTGAGTATTCCTTTTACGGTACAACTTCATAAATACGATTACGATACCTTGCGTTATCAGGATTCCTTTGAATTTGAGGACTGGATTGTCCGGCAGTACGGCGGCATCGGCAACGTCAAACAGCGGGGCGACTACGGTATTGACGGCAGAATGACCGATAACACGCCGATTCAGGTCAAGCGGAGTGATAATGTCGGACGGAATGTCCTTGATAATTTTATGTCGGCAGTCCGGCGTTTC
The DNA here is from genome assembly GCA_031256755.1 of Planctomycetaceae bacterium. Taxonomy (GTDB): domain Bacteria; phylum Planctomycetota; class Planctomycetia; order Pirellulales; family Thermoguttaceae; genus WRKP01. The sequence continues at coordinate 4,275 of JAIRPZ010000002.1, read as the reverse complement.
GACAAAGCATTGCTTGAAAAGAATAAGAAAGACAAAAAGCCGGTCGGACACATCATTGCCTTTTCTTTTAATAAAGGGATTAAAGAGGAAGCAGCCCGGCTTAAAAATCGGGAAGGTATTCTTGTAAATCTGGTGACGGTCGAAGAAATCGTACCGCTTGCGAAAAAGCCGGTTGTTTCGGTGAAAATCAACGAGTTGTCGAAAAATGCTTTCGGTGTCCGGGAACTGGAATTGATTGCTTCCGGCAAGAGTGCGGCAGGCATTGAGTTTTACAGTTGGGATTTTTGTTACGATAAAGAGAAGGGATTTAAGCCGGAAGTGATACGGGATGCGGAAGGCAGGCAGGTTCATGAATTTCCGCCGGGAGTGCATTATATTGCGGTCAAGGTCATTGACAACGGCGGACTTGAAAGTATTGAGACCGTCAAACTCCAAGTCAACGGAAAAGTCAAACGGGGGTAGAATCACGAAAACGGTGCAGTCGCCAATTCTGCCGGACACCTTCTGCCGGCAGCGAAAACCGGTCGTTATCCTTTTTCGTTTACTCGTCCTTTTTTTCGCCGCGGTCGATCAGCATGAAACTGCTCCAGAAGAACGGGTGATTGGCAACCGGCGGCGCAGCGTCCGGCGGAAGTTTGACATCTTGTTTCACTCTCGGTTCTTCCGCCAAATTCAGCGGATGGACTCCGACTTCCAAAATGGCCTGCCGCCACGCCGCCGCCGCGGGCTTGGAAGCATATTGTAACAAAAATTGTCCGGTCAAATCGTAGGCAATCCGTCCGCCTGTCCTCCATCGGCTAATCAGCACCGTCTTGGCACCGCATGCTTCCAGCAGCATTGCAGATAAAAACAAGTCATCGCCGTTATAAACTGCCGGACTTGTCTTGGCGGCTTGCAACGATATTTCCGCCGGAGAATGAAATCCGGGCAAAACAAGCAGTTGCGGTCCTCCCCAAGGAAGGTGCAGCCAGCCGGCAGCCGGTATTCTGTCTCTGCCTTTATCGTTACGAAAAGGCGACCATTGCAGCGGTGCATAACCGGACGGCGGAGGAATATCATCCAGCACAACTAACTGCGGAATTTGCGAAGCAAAAACCGGCGCAGAACAGATCAAGCCGGTATTCCGGTCTTCTAATTTCATCGGAACCAAATTTTTGACTCCCTCTTTTGCAAAACGTCCGACCGCTTCCAGTGAAACATCATAAGAGTCCCTTGCTGCCAATTTTCCGCAAAGAACCAGCGTTTCCGCCGTTAAACTTCTTCCGGTTTGATCGGGAACCGCAAGCGACGCTGTCGGTGCATAACGGATTGTCAGCGGCTGATCGCCGGCAGTCATCAGCGGACGGTACTGACCGCCGGCTTGAACCGACATGGCTTCAAACGGAACATACCAAAGCGATCCGGTCGGCACAATCACGAGATCAGTAAAGTCCGCCTTCCGCTGTTCATTGCCGAGTAAACGTTTCAATAATTTTGCGCCCGATTCTTTCCACTTTCCGCTGCTGTCGGTCAGTTCTTGAACACTCACCGCCGCATTGGCACTGCGGTTGCCGAGATGCTGTAAATAATCCGAAATCAATTCATGCAGTGCTTTTTCCTTCGGTTCGTGAAAGACCTGCCAAACGGTTAAACTTTTGTTGTCAATGAGAAAGCCGTAAAGATTTCCGAGTGCTTCTGTGAATGAGAGAATTGTTGTTTTGTCCGGCAGCGACTTTCGGAGTTCTTCCAGCGGGAGAACCGGCGGGAAAATCGGCGGAACTTTTGTCCGGGACAACGCCATCACGCGGAGAACGGCTTCCTGTGCGGCACTGTGTTTTTCCAGTTCGCCGAGAAGCGTTTTTTGTAACGAAATTTGTTCGGCATTCTGCGGCATAATTCCGAGGGAAACCAGTTGCCGTTTGATTTGGCGGACTTTTTCCGATATTTTTCGGAACTCTTTGAAATCCAGAGCGAGCGTCTGCCGCTGCAACAGCATATCTTCTGTTTGAAACGTGTCATTGCCTTCAAAAAGCATCCGAAAAGCGAGCAGACGGGATTCGCCCGTCGGTAATGCTGCAAAAAATCTTGCCCGCCGCATTTTTTCCGAAATGTCAAACGCTTTTTCCCGGTTGCCACGCTGATACGCAACCGCAAACCAATGTTCGTATGCCCGAAGCGGCGTTGCAGTCAAAGCGGCAAAACAATCGATCGGCTGCGTCAGCCAATCGTTTTCCGTAGATTCCCGAAGCAATTCGCTGTACAACTCGTCGGCAACCCGCTCGGTCACAGGACCTTTTGACGTGATCATTCCCCGCTGAAAAAACTCTTCCAGTTTATTGAGTTGATGAATTCGGAGCGAACCGTGCCGCATAAAATCAAGCGATGCATGAAGATAACGGCTGCCGGATTCGGCAATTTTCGGATCAATTTTTTTCCCGCTGATCACATTGAGATAAGCACGTATGTAATCCGCCGTTGCGGCAAGATAATGATGCCTTGCTCCGAGTTGCGAATCGATCATCGGCGTTCCTTTGATGATTGCGCCGGTTCGGTCGCAAAGAGCCGCCGCTTCGGGAAATTTCCGGGCAGCAACCGCATCTTCCGTTGCATCAAAAAGGATCGGCAGCAGGATCAGCGGACTGACATTGCGTTCCGTGCTGAAAAAAACGAAGGCATCGACAAACGGAGAAAACGGTTTATGCCGCTGAATAAGCCGGTTGGCATTATTCATATTGCGGAATGTTTCACCGAGCAGAATCGGATCGAGGTAGAGATAAGCGGCATATGACGCTTCAAGATAAAGGTTTCGGGCATTTTCCGGTTTGCCTGCCCGCTCGGCAATGCGTCCCAATTCGTTGAGTGCCGCTGCCGTGAGTTGATGATCATGCGTTCCCATCATCAGGAGACCGCGGTTCAGTTGTGCTTCGGCACCGGCATCGTCGCCCATCGCAGAGAGCGTTAAACCGAAAAGAACGTCAATCCAACTGCCGGTAAAATGATTCGGCAGACATGGACGTGCCGCAAGAATATCGGCAAGACGTTTGGTATCGGGATCGTATTTGGAAAGTCCGCCGAGAATTTCCGCCCGCCGCCGGATCGTCAGGGCAAGACAGGAAACGACTTGATCGGCATGGATGTTGAACAGCGTCTTTGATGTCATCAGTCCGGGTTTATCTCCCATCGGAACGATATGCAAATCTTCGCGGGCGATGCGGAATTTGGTCGTTTGAAAATTGCCGGCATGACCGGGGCGGGCAGATTTTCCCCATTTCATCGGCACACGCGGCAGCAGAGCGGGCGGTGCGGTGACGCTAATTCGTTTGAGCCAATCGGGATGCATGAAATAAATCCGCAGGGCAGCGGTGTAGGCATGAAATGCATCATCGAAGCGTCCCATCTGAAAATGACATTCGCCGATGATTGTCCAATAACAAAGCGAGTCCAGCCAGAGAAGGGTATTGCCGTTATTATCAGGGATTTTAACGGCATTTTTCAGATCAAGCGTGGAAGTTCGGACGGCTTCGGTAAAATTGCCGTGGTACAAGTGCGGCAGCGTGACATTGAAATAAACCGGAGACGGCGTATCGTTTGTTAATTTCTGCCCGAATGTACGCTGTCCGGTTCCGGTAACAAACAGAATGACGGCAATGATGACACAAAAAAAACGGAACATGTTCAGATATTCAGAAAAAAACGGACTTGTCCACCGGACGCAATACTGTCTATTATAGCGGACTGGTAATCTGTTTGGGAATATGTTATTATTTGCCGCAATTCAGGCACAAACGAAATGATTTTGATCGTGTCCCAACCTTCGACTTGGACGAAAACCATTGTTGCGTCAATGACATCGTACATTGATGCCGGTTCTATTGTTGCCGGTGCTGCCGGTCTCGCTCTCTGGCAGGAATATCTGCACATGAACGATACGCCGGTAATGCTTTTCGGCTGGGAAATCAACAAAGTCGGTCTGCTCGGCGCGTGCAGTTCCAATGCGTTTTCCGCTGCGGTCGGCGCACTTATCGGCGGACGCATCTGCGATTTATACGGACGCAAACCCGTTTATACCTACGATTTGCTTTTCTACATACTGGGCATGCTGCTCATCGTTTTCGGCATCAATTATCCGATGCTTTTGACGGGATATATCATTGTCGGACTTTCGGTCGGAGCGGACGTTGCCGCTTCGTGGACGCTGATTGCCGAACAGGCACCGGCGGAAAACCGGGCAAGACACTGCGGCACTGCCCAATTGATGTGGGCGTTGGGACCGGCTGTGGTGCTGCTGCTTTCCGC
>JAIRPZ010000324.1 GCA_031256755.1 Planctomycetaceae bacterium | reverse complement strand
ATCTCCTGATCGGCAAGTTCTGCGTCTGTCGGTTCCGCTTTCACTAACTTTGCCTTTCCGCCCTGCGATGCCACAAGTGCCTCGACTTTCTGAAAGATCGCGTACGCTTCTTCCGCGCTTAACTCAAAGAACTCCTTCTCCCGCATCGTGATTTCATTGATCGAGCGGCGTTTTTTGTAATCGTTCTTGATCATATCGTGAAGAATAGATTCCATTTTTTGGGAATCTGCCACTTCAAGATGGGCATACTCCTGAAAAGCGAAAGGGACTCCTACGTCGCGGGACAGATCCTTTATTCGCTGGCGAATATCATTCGTTTGACCGATTTTGACCCATGCCGGTATTGCAGGATTGGTAAGTATGTAAACGTATTCAGACATTTTCTTTTAAGGGGTTAAGGGTGAACAAACTCTGTATTCTGCCCGGACAAGGTCGTTCTTGCCGGGAGAGACGGCGGATTGCAGACGGCAGATGGCAGACCGCAGCAATCTTTCTTCTGCCGTCTGATGCCTGCTGTCTGCGGACGTAATCCGCCGCTTCTCGATAGTGTTTCGTAAGAAGTGCGCAATACCGCTAACGCTACGCGGTGCGGTGCGGTGCGGTGCGGTGCGGTGCGGTGCGGTGCGGTGCGGTGCGGTGCGCGCAAGATCTCCTGCCACGGTCAGAATTCAAATAACCATGTTCAGGGCAAAAAATAAGTGATGAAATTTCCGGTAAATTCATGACGGGCAAATTATAACCGGTAGAAAAAATCCTGCAAGCGGGGGGCAGGGGACACCAACCGGCAGGCAGCCCATACCCGCCTCATCACCCCTTCCAAACCGTTGCAACAAGATACCGTTGTGATACACTTAAAAACGGTTCCTGATTCCTTTACGAAAACGGAAACCGGTACAAAACCGTTAAAATCAAAATTTTTTATAACTTATTACACCTGTTAAACAGGACAGCCCTTTCTGATTTATGTCAATGCGGGAAGACCTTTTTACAATATGGAATGCCGGTATCCGTGCGGTTTTGTGTGAACCGCTGATTCGCCGTGCGGTTGTGCTGAACGAAACGACCTTGCGGGTCGGTCAAAAAACATTTCCGCTGGACAGCATTGACCGGATTGTTGTCATCGGCGGCGGAAAAGCGTCCGGCGCAATGGCAGAAGCCCTTGAAAATGTCCTTGAACCGCTTTTTGCGGGGAAAAAAATTGAGGGTTGGGTGAACGTGCCGAATGACTGCGCCAAACCGCTGCGGAAAATTCATCTGCATCCGGCAAGACCGGCAGGCATAAACGAACCGACCGCCGAAGCCGTTGCCGGAACAGGCGAAATCATCAAACTGGCAAAATCACTGACGGCAAACGATCTTTGCATCTGTCTGATTTCCGGCGGCGGTTCCGCTTTGCTCTGCGCACCGGCAGCGGGAATCACCCTTGAAAAGAAAATTGCCGTTGTCCGAAAAATGAGTGCCGAAGGTGCATCGATTCGGGAACTCAACGCCGTGCGGAAAAAAATGAGCAAAATCAAAGGAGGACAACTCGCAAAAATCGGCAGAAACAAGCGGATGGTCAGTTTGATTCTTTCCGATGTTCCCGGCGATCCGCCGGAGGTGATCGCTTCCGGTCCGACCGTGGAAACGAAAGGCGATCCGGCACATCATCATTTTTTCATCGGCAATTTGGCAAAAGCGGTCTATGCGGCTGCCGAAGAAGCAAAACGGCTGGGCTACACGGTGCGTACCCGGATTGCTTCGCGTGATGAAGGAACGGCGGAAAGTGTCGGTTTCCGGTTGATGCGGGAGGCGTGGGATTTGCCGCCCGGCACGTGTTTGATTTCCGGCGGCGAACCGGTTGTCAAACTTGTTCCGCCGGAAAAACGAGGCAAAGGAGGACGGAATCAGCAACTGGCTCTGGCGGCATTGTCCCAGCATCTTGAGAAGATCGGCGATGAAGACGATGAGAATTGGGGAGTTCCGGTGGCTTTTCTTTCCGGCGGGACGGACGGCGAAGACGGTCCGACCGATGCGGCAGGGGCGTGGTTTGATAATCAGGCGTTGGACGCACTCGGAGAATTTACTGTCCGCGACGGATCCCCGGATGATTATCTGGGGCGGAACGATGCGTACCGTTTTTTCGAGAAACTCGGCACGCTGCTGAAAACCGGTGCGACGGGAACGAATGTCTGCGACCTGCGGATTATCCTCCGCGGCTGAATGCGGCTGCCTGCCGGCGGCGGTTCGGCAAAAATCCCTTTTGACACGCGTCTCTGAATTCGCTATCATTCATGGATATGATACGCATTTACAACACGCTGACAAAGCAAAAAGAAGAGTTCAAGCCCGTCGAAGCCGGTAAAGCCGGCATTTATCTTTGCGGTCCGACCGTCTATAAACCGTCTCACATCGGACATATGGTCGGTCCCGTCATTTTCGATGCCGTCAAACGCTACCTCGTCTATTCCGGTTATGATGTCAAACTGATCATCAACATTACCGATGTCGATGACAAACTGATTGCGGAATCAAACCGGCGTGGAATTCCGATGGCGGCGGTTGCTGAAGAAATGACGGACGATTATCTCCGCAATCTCGAAATCATGAATGTCAGGGAATCGGTCAACGCTTTTCCGAAGGTTTCCGATCACATCGGCAATATCATTGATTTTGTACAAAAACTCATTGAAAAGGGCTTTGCTTACGAATCGGACGGCGATGTCTATTTTGATGTCGGGCGGTTTTCGGAATATGGTAAATTATCACACCGCTCATTGGAACAGATGACCGGCGAAGGAGGCAGTACGGCGAACCGGAAACATACGCCGTTTGATTTTGCCCTGTGGAAATCTGCCAAACCGGGCGAACCGTCGTGGGATTCTCCTTGGGGACAAGGACGGCCCGGCTGGCATATTGAGTGTTCCGTGATGAGCAAAGAAATGCTCGGCGAGACGTTTGACATTCACGGCGGCGGTCTTGATTTGGTTTTTCCGCATCACGAAAACGAAGTGGCCCAAAGCGAAGCACGGCACGGCAAACCGATGTGCCGTTATTGGATGCACAACGGACTCATGCAGGCATCGAGTGAAACCGGCAAACTCGGCGGACGCAATACATCGGAACGCGACAGCCTAAACTCTTCGCCGGAATGTGATTCGGCTTCCCAAGAAGCCGGTAAAATCAGTAAATCGAAGGGTGCATCGGCTTTTCGGGATATGCTGGCGAAGGTCGAACCGGAAACGATCCGGTTCTTTCTGCTTTCGACTCACTACCGCCGTCCGATTGATTTCAGCATGGAGCGGATTGAAGAGGTGCATAAAGGATTGGAGACGTTTTACCGGTTTATAAAACGTTACGAAAAGGTTTCGGGCAGGAGTTTTTATGCTCTTGAGGTGCCGCGGCGAAGAGACGCAGGCGGAAGGGCTGATGCTGCTGAACAGATTTCCGGCTTGCGTCAAAAGTTCCTTGATTTTATGGACGATGACTTCAATACCGGCGGAGCGGTCGGCGTATTGTTTGACTTATTGCGGGTGCTGAATCGTTCTCTTGACGATCAGGAGCGGCGCGGCATTCACACTCCGTTTTCTGAAGAGTTGACGATTGGCGTAACGACACTGCGTGAACTTGGTTTAACGCTTGGTTTATTCGTTGCGGAACCGAAGAGCGGAGGCGAGCCGTCTCCTGACAGCGGAGTGATTAACAATTTAATGAAACTGCTGATTGAACTTCGTGCGGCGGCGCGGCAGAACAAGGATTTTGCCGTTGCCGATAAAATCCGCAAGGATTTGACTGCGATGGGGATTGCGTTGACGGACTCGCCGCAGGGAACGGATTGGACATATTTTTAATTGATAATTGATAATTAAAAAAGAAGGAGTTAAACCGTACACGGTAATAACTCTTTTTAACATAATTATCAATTCTCCATTGTCAATTATCAATTATTTATTTTGACTCCCCATGCATATTCGCACGGGCGGTTTTCCGCTTTCTGCAAATACTCCGGTATCACAATCTTTACGCCGTTATCGGTCGCCGACCATTCCAGCGGTTTATCACTGCCGAGTAAGCGAATCACGCTCCCCTCTTTCGGCACGACCGAATCAATTACCCATTCGCCAACCGGAAATTTTTCCGTAAACGCAAAAACCGTTTTATTGTCTTTGCTCCGCGTAAACTTCACCCCGCCGCTTTGCCAAACCTTGCGCCCGCGCGTTTCATAAATCCCTTCGCCGTTCACTTTTAACCACCGCCCGACTTCCTCAAGTTGCTCGACCGCCTTCGGGTGAAATTCGCCGAACTCATCAGGACCGACGCAAACCATAAAACTTCCCCCTTTCGCAACGCAGTCAATCAGGTTGGAAATCACCCACTTTGCTCCTTTGTAATTCTCTGCATTCGGGTCGTATGCAAACATCTTGCCGAGCGTTTTAATGCACATCCACGGCATCGCCGTTGCATCTTTATCGCCGACTGCCAAACCGTCGCTGTAATTCTGCTCCGGCTGATAATAATCGCCGTAATGTCCGATGCCGCGTGCGCGGAGCATCACATCGGGCTGCAACTGCCGCATCATCTTGACGGTTTCTTTCATCTCTTGCCAGACATCTTTGCCAAGCCACATATCAAGGCACATCATATCAATTTTGCCGTAATTGGTCAGCAATTCCCGAAGTTGCTGACGGTGACGTTCCATCATCCGTTTTGTTTCCGCTTTGGTTCGCGGCACGGCGGCAAGCGGATGGGTACTGCTGTAATACGGTCGGAAATCGGCATCGTACCAGTCGGGATGCGAAAAATAGAGGTCGATTTTGATGCCGTGCTGATGCGCTGCGTCGCAGAGTTCTTTCACGATGTCTTTGCGGTACGGCGTTTCTTCGATGCTGTAATGGACATCGCAACTTTCAATAACGTCCGCCGGATTGACGAGTTTTTGCCCGTCTTTCGGCAGTGCCTTGGTAAAATCCGCGCGGCTTTTGACTTTTGTTTTCGTATGAAACATCGAGAAGCCGTCGCAGTGTTTCGTTGTAAAAGCAAAGCCCTGCATTCCCCAGCGTTTGAAATCCCGCATCCATTGGTCGGCATTGAATTTCTTGGGATTGAATTGTTTGTACAATTCAACGTACTTCGCTTTTGTCTTGCCCGGTTTTTTGTTATTCACGCTGTTCGGTGCGGCGAGCCAGCAGAAGGATGCTTCGCCTTGCCAAGCCGCATACACGCCCCAATGGATTCGTATGGAGAATTTCATATCGCGGAATGATTCATAAGCGGCTTCGGAGGCGTGACGGTAATCCGCATCAGGTTCTTCGATATAATCTTTGACGGGTTTGTAATGTGCGTCCGCCTTCGGCAGGCGGAGTGTT
>JAIRPZ010000302.1 GCA_031256755.1 Planctomycetaceae bacterium | reverse complement strand
GAGATGTCATTTTGAACCTCCGTGTGAATGAAATCTACTCCGTTTATACGCTTCAAAACACTGCGTGTTTGATAAATCCCTGAAAATTCCAAAAAAAACGACTTTGCAGGGGACGTATGCCCCCCTCTTGCAGGATAGAAAAAAGGGGGTAAAATGAGAAAATAATACTGCGTGGAATTCCAATGTCGGGATTTTACCGCAGATCATCCCTAACTTAACCCCCTTAAAGACAATGAAAAAGTTGATTGTTCTCTGCTCGTTGGTTGTTGCTCTCGGATTCATTGGTTGCACGAAAACCGCTCCGAAACCGGAGACCAAAACACCGACGGCAACTCCGGCCGACACGGAAGAAAAGAAAGACGCAGCGGAAACTCCTGCTGCTGACAAACCGGAATAACGTTTTCGTACACCTACGATTTCGCGGTTAGCCCGTTCTTTTACCGGAACGGGCTTTTTTTGCGTCTGATCCGCGCCGCGTTGTTCCGATTCTGCAAAATATAGCGTTTTTCACAAGGAACAGTTTTACTATTTTCCCTATCCTCTTTATTAAGTTAAATTGTCGGTTCAGACCTTCCGAAAAAGATTAGGCGGCAGGAATCCGATAAGCACAGCAGCGGTGCTTGTGAAGCAAGCGGTCGTAACCGGAAATAAATGCCCGTCCGCAGGAACTTAACTACCAACAGCAACAATCGTTTTCAGCAGGAGCCGCCGAAATGTTAGTTTTATCAAGATACCGCGATGAGAGCATTTACATCGGCGATGACATTATCATCACGGTCGTTGACATTCGCGGCGATCGGGTGCGGATCGGCATTCAGGCACCGCCGAATGTGTCCGTGCATCGCCAAGAGGTCTATGATGCCATCAAATCGGATCACGAATCGGGAATTCAGCGGACGGTACGTGAAACAGCGCAGGAAACGCCGAAACCTCCGGCAGCAGAAAAATTGCCGTCAACACTGAAACAAGTTCTTGAACAACGGAAAAACCCGAAACCGCTGCCGTTGGATATGAAAAATCCTTTCGGTTTCGGCGACGGACTTGCGGAAATTATCGGACATTAACGGCACTGCTGCCGCTGCTGCAGGTTTTGCCGTTTTTCACTTCCACCGTCCCCGATATGTTGCGGTTCTGGAAACGGTGACGCGGATTTCTTCGTTTTTCTCATTGAACTCCCGCGTAACCGAATACAGTATGCCGCCCGGAATGTCCCATGATCCGCGTTCTTCGGTAATTTTCGTGATGTTTCCGGCGGTCTTTTCCGTTATCTGTATGCTGTACGTTTTATCATTCCTGCCGAATTTCGATTTGAGAGCCGATGTTTCCTGCACTGCCGCCACACATTGGTAAACCACCGGCTTATCGGCGGCGGCACTTCGCAGCACACGCTCGGTACGGAGAACATACGGACAGACCTGCGGCGAATACCAGATTGTTACCGAAAGATCGCCGTCAGCCGTTTTCGTTTCGTAAATCCGGGTCAGACACGGAACGACTTTTCTTCCGATCATCAATTTCGAGAGGGGACCTTGCCGAACCTGCGTCTCTTTTTGGACAGTTTCCTGATAAAAATCGGTGTCCCGCATTGTTTGCCGCTCTTTGCCCGGCAATTTGTTCCCTGTTTCTGCCGTTTCGGTTTCCTGAAGATGTACGCCGTTTTTGTCAACGGAAATCAATTCGGCTTTCGTTGCCCGATAAAATTTCGAGGTCTGGCTGCCGACATTCGTGGTGATCACCGTTTGGATGGTGCAGTGCGATCCCGGCTCGAAATGTCCCCAGGGGTGTTCCTTCGCCGTCAGAACCGGCGGTATTTCCTCTCCGCCCGCCAGAAAAAAAGCCGCAAAAATGAGTATTAAATTTGTCCAAATCACAGGGACATTTTATCCGATAGGAAAATTCGTGCAAGTCCGGCAGTTTTTTGTCCAATATCTTTTTCGCGGACGTTCTTACATTGCCACAAAATCGTCATCTTCGTCATAACCGTTTTCGCTATTGTTCGTGCGGTTATACGTGCCTCGTGTATACGCCGACGGCGTTGCGGCAGATTTACTCCTGCCGCCCGTACCGCTATGCCGTCTGCGCTGCCACTCGTTCATGGTGATCAATGCCTTGCGGGGTTTGGAGCCGTTGGCGGCTCCCACCAAACCGTCTTCTTCCATAAAATACATAATCCGGCTGGCACGCGGATAGCCGATGCCCAGCATCTTTTGCAGCATCGATACGGAACCTTCTCCTTTTTGCAGCACTAAATGAACGGATTGATAATACACATCATCCCGGTCGATCCGCCCTTTTTCGTCCGTTATTTCTTCCGCAGTGCTGCCGGATTCCTCATTTTCATCCATTTCTAACAGTTCCGGGGCAAAGTCCGGTTCGTCCGTGCCGATTTGTTCCATAATTGTTTCAATTTCGGCATCGGTAACCAATGCCCCCTGACCGCGCAGGATGCCTTTGCTGGTTTTCACCAGCATATCCCCTTTGCCGAGAAGTTGTTCTGCACCGGTTTGATCCAGAATCGTCATGCTGTCCGTTTTACTCGAAACTTTGAAAGCAATCCGCGCCGGCATATTGGTTTTAATCAAACTGCTGAACGCGTCTGCTGTCGGTTTCTGCGTTGCCAGAATCAAATGAATTCCGGCTGCCCGTGCCTTTTGCGCAAGCCGGACAATAGAGGCTTCCGCTTCCCTCGCCGTGCGCAGCAAGTCCGCCACTTCGTCCACAACGATGACCAGATACGGAATAAACTTCGGGATTTCGTCCCATTCTTCGTCCGCCGCATCGATCATATTCAGCCGCCGCCGCAGTTCGTCTTCCTGCAAATCATTGTACTCGCTGATCTGCCGCACACCGGCACGCTTGATATAACTGTACCGGTCTTCCATTTGAGCCACCGCCCAGCCGAGTGCGTTCACCGCTTTCTGCATGTCGTCTACAATCGGATAGATTAAATGCGGTACGCGCCCGAAGGATGCGAGTTCGACCTGCTTCGGATCAATCATCAACATCCGTACTTCTTCGGGACTGCGGGTCATCAATATTGAAACAATAATGGAATTCAGACACACGCTTTTTCCGGTTCCTGTCTGACCGGCAATCAACAGGTGCGGCATACCGGCTAAATCCGCTGTCATCGGTTCGCCGGTAACGCATTTGCCGAGAAACAGCGGAATCGCATCTTTTTCAACGGCATCGGGACTTGCGTCAATCACATCCCGAAGACGTACCGTTTGACGGCGTTCATTCGGCAGTTCAACGCCGACGGTATTCTTACCCGGAATCGGTGCCACGATCCGCACGCTGCCCGTTTTCAATTCCACTCCCAGATCGTCTTCGAGTTGCTGAATCTTTTTGATCCGTGTTCCCTGTTCGAGCCGGATTTCATACTGCGACAGGACGGGTCCCGATTTGATGTCCACCACTTGGGCATTGATTTTGAACGTTTTCAGCGTATTGATAAGCAGTTGTCCCAATGCGAAATTTGTATCGTCAAATTCGCCTTCTTCGGCTGGTTCGGAACTTTCCAGTAAATCCGCAGAAGGGTATTCGTATCCATACTCTTCTTCGTATTCCTCTTCGTCTTCATATTCCGTATATTCTTCATCTTCATATTGATCGGCATCGGCAATACGAATATTCGGTACACGCTTGCCGCCTGCCGGACGTACCGGAGGAGGCAGAATTTCCGTTCCGTCCGGGTGCGGATGCCGTTCCCTCGTTGTTTTGCCAAGGAATAATTGAAACAGTGTTTGATCGCCGATGAGAATGAGACCGGCAAGTATCATGCTCGTAAGAAAAATGACCGAACCGGCAACAGCCACTGTTGGAAGAAGCAAAGCGGTTAAAATGGTGCCGCTGTATCCGCCGGGACCGATGATCGGGCATGGCAGTTTGATTGTCCAGTCCGGCAGCATCGCCGTTAAACCGGCAAAACCGAAAAGTGTGAGCAGCAGCCCTGTCGTCAGCAAAACCGGCTGGGCAAAAAGATAAGACAGCGAACTTGTGCCGCGCAGCAGTTTGATTCCGTTGACCGCAAGCAGTACAATGAGCAGATAAGCAGCATAACCGGCAAGGTTCAGCAGAAAGGCAGCAAGAAGTGCGCCGGGCATACCGAGCAAGTTGTGAATGTTTTCCGGCTGGGCAAAGCCGGCGAATTCGGGAGGATCAGCAGGGGTATAGCCGGCAAGAGACACGGCAACACAAAGACCGGCAGCACAAAAGAATATGCCGGAAATTTGTCCGCTGATCGTTTGTTTGCTGCCGGATTGCATAGTATCTCTTACTTCGGCAGCATCTGCCGGAAGGATCAAACTGAAAGAATATCCCTGCCGGAAGCGGCACAAAGGGCATAACCGGCACGCCGATCAAGCCAAGGATGCTGACGGCGTGCTTTCCCCGTTGACTTTCTTTCTGCACGGGGTATCATTTCAGGACATTTTGTTCAAAATCGCAAGTTTCTCCTGCTGATTTCCAAATACGACCCGGCTTGCCGGTTGGAATAGGCGTAAAACTCAGTGGTACAGGCGTTTTCCCGAAAGGGGACGTTATGCACTGAGCTTGCGGGTTTCGGTGTATGCGCTCTTGGTGCTTACGTCGTCGCGTGTTATGCGCGGCATCTTCAGTCGTATGAAGGGGAAATCCGACTTGAGGAGACGTGGCGTTCCCGTCTTGTTGACGAGAAGTTCCGCTTGCCGGTCTT
>JAIRPZ010000232.1 GCA_031256755.1 Planctomycetaceae bacterium | reverse complement strand
CCGTTTCTTGAACATTTCGCTTACCGCTGCGCACTTGTTGCCGATGCGGTGTATCAACTCGGCGATCTTTCCCGCTTCGGTCTGCCTGACGCTTCCGATGAACAACTCCGGCAACTCTTCGGCGAAAAGAGTTCCGCACTCTTCGACCACAGTCCTGCCGGCGGTTTTCGCGCAAAAGTTTATCACGATACCCGTTCCGAGTCGTTCATTCTCGGTTTCGGCGGAACCGATTCCGTCAATCCGTCCGATTGGCTTTCCAACATTCAGCAATTCTTCGGCAAGCCCGCTGAACAATATGAACAAGGCATCAATATCGTCAATCATCTTGCCCCGCATCAAAAGTTGATCGTCACCGGTCATTCGCTCGGCGGCGGTATTGCAACCGTTGCCGCCGTTGCACAACAACTCGAAGCCTGCGTTTTTAATCCGCCGGGGATTCACACCAAAACACTCGACCGCTTCGATCTGAGCCGCCGGAATCTTGCCGGAAAACGTATCCGCCGTTTCGTTGTTGCCGGCGAAATTCTGGACATCGGCAACAAGGTTTTCGGCATCAAGCATGACCGTATCGGAGAATTGGTCACGCTTTACGGCAGTTTGACAATACCGGTAACAAGTATTTTCGGTCTTTCGGCATTGTTCAAACGGATGATTCCCGGTGCGGGTATGGCCTTGGGCGTGCTGGCTCCGGTTGCCGAAAAGATGGCTGCACTGCACCGTATGGACGAGGTGTTTTACGGCTTGCGGCGGTATCTGCGGCGGAAATCTCCCCGCAGCGTTGACGGATTTTGTGGTACAATCCCGTTGCCCGATACGAAAGAAACATTGTGAAGACCTATATGCCTGTGCTGCCCTCATTTTTATCTCTCGAAGACCGTTTGTGCGATCCGGCAACGGCAAAATACCGGATTATTCCTGTTCCGTATGAAGGAACGGTCTGTTTCCTCGCCGGTACGGCGAAAGGTCCCGAAGCCGTTCTTGCCGTTTCCGATCAAATGGAACACTTTGATGAAGAGTTGCTGATTGATTTTACCCGCAGCGGTATTGCAACTTTTCCGCCGATTCCTGCTGCCGGTTCTCCGCCGGAGGAATTTTGCCGGATTTATGAAACGGTTAAACAGCACTCCTATTTCCAGCGGGGAACAATACCGATATTTATCGGCGGCGAACACAGTATTACACCGCCGATTGTCCGGGCGGCTGCCGAATGTTATGACGGTTTATCGGTGCTGCAATTCGATGCTCACGCAGATCTTCGTGATGCCTACACCGGCGGGAAATTTTCGCACGCTTCCGCTATGCGCCGGGTCATTGAAATTACGCAGAATCTTGTACAAGTCGGCATCCGCAGTTTCAGTGAAGAAGAATGGCGTGATTGTCCCGACCGCATTATGAAAGTGATTACGCCGCGGATGCTGCGGGACGATTGGCTCGGCTGCCTGAAAAACATTACCGGCGGTCTTTCGGGCAATGTTTATATGACCATTGACATTGACGTATTCGATCCTTCTTTTGCACCGGCGACGGGGACACCGGAACCGGGCGGACTTGATTGGCGGCAGGTGACAGATATATTGCGAGTTGTTTTTGAAACGAAAAATGTCATCGGAACGGATATTGTTGAAGTGGCACCTTTCGGCAACGGACATATTGTAACGGAATTCCTTGCTGCCCGGCTTGTGGCAAAGTGTATTGCCTATTCCGAAGCAGCGGCTGCCTTCCGGCGTTGACATGGCGTTCTGGTTTGGCACGCGGGAACATGCTCATCTTGACAAGTTATTCGGCACTGTTTATACAGACGGCTATTATCGTATACAAGAGCATTGATTCGGAAAAGTTAGTGGTCTGCAAAAAGAACACGCAAAAAATAGAGAGAAAATATTTATCACTGCGGACTTGGTGCAGCCGGTTGGTTCGTAAAGGGATAAGATTTTCAAAGACGAAACAGATGCATAAAATCGTTGTCGGTGTAATAATAAATGTATGGTTTTTCAGTTGCCATTGGCGAATGCAATCAGTTTAGAACACGACCGCTGAAACGAGCAAATTGTCAGGAGCATTACGGCATAATTGCTGCCGCATTCGAAATAAAAATAAGAAATTATTTCGTTCCCAGCATCAGTTCTTTGATCCGTCCGACCGTTTCCGTCAAATGGGCTGGTTCCGCAACGCTTTGCTGCAAAAATTGATCAATCAACGGTTTCATTTTAATCGCATGGTCAATTTCAGGATTACTCCCCGACCGGTATGCACCGATTGAAATCAAATCCTCATTATCCGCATACACCCCTAACAATTTCCGCATCGCTCGCGCCGCCTTCAAATGTTCCGCATCGCAAATGTCCGGCAGCAACCGGCTGATGCTGTCAATCGGATCAACCGCCGGATAATGTCCGCGCGTACTCAATTTCCGGGAAAGCCAAAGATGTCCGTCCAGCAAACCCCGAACCGTATCGCCGATAATGTCGCTCTGATCGTCTCCTTCAACCAATACTGTAAAAAATGCTGTAATTGTTCCTTTTGCCGATCGTCCGGCACGCTCAACTAACTTCGGCAGCATTCCGAAAACAGACGGCGGATACCCTTTTGTTGTCGGCGGTTCACCCGCCGCTAATCCGATTTCCCGCTGCGCCATCGCAAATCGGGTTAAAGAATCCATCATCACCAGCACATTCTTTCCCTGATCCCGAAAATACTCGGCAATAGCCATCGCGGTCATCGGCGCACGTACCCGCATCAATGCCGGTTCGTCCGAAGTTGCAACAACCACAACGCTTTTTTTAAGCCCTTCCGCTCCTAAATCACGTTCGATAAAATCGTTGAGTTCCCGCCCGCGCTCGCCGATCAGCCCGATAACAATGACTTCGGCATCGGTGTATCGGGCAATCATTCCGAGCGTGACGCTTTTGCCCACACCGGAACCGGCAAAAATGCCGAGCCGCTGTCCGCTGCCGCAGGTGAGCATTCCGTCAATGGCACGGATACCTGTCGAAAGGATAGAATTGATCCGCGGACGGCTTGCCGGAGCGGGAGGCGGATTATCGTACAAAATCCGGTCGGGCAATATCGGTACCGGCAGTCCGTCTGCCGGTTTACCTTCGGCATTGAGAATTCGTCCCAGCAGATTTTCGCCGACGCGGAGCCATGGGAGCGTTTTGGTTAATCGGATGCGGTTGCCGCGGCGTACTCCGGTGATGCCGCTGTGCGGATAAAGGATCGTGAGATCGTCTTTGAAACCGATGACTTCGGCGGTGAGCGGTTTGGTATCGGGACGGTCGATTTCGGCAATACTTCCGACCGGTGCGGGAAAACCGGCGGCGGCGATGGTCATTCCGTATGTTTGGACAACAGTACCGGTAATTCTTGCCGGTAAAATCGTTTGAATGTGTTCGGCTAACGGGTGCATCAGACGGAGCATAGCAATTTTCAGCGGAACAATAAAGAGCAAACTGCCGCCCGTATCCGCCGGACAAACTTATCCGTTTCAGATTTTCCGGGTTCCCCCTATATTTCTTTTTTCAATCATGGTAAAATAAAAGTGATTTTTAATCTCCAACAACCTAACGAGAGGAGCAGATTGTGAGTGATACTATCCAGGTCATCGAATCAGAGGAATCTTTTGCCGCAGCAGTACAGTCCGGCGTTGTGCTGATTGATTTTTTTGCAACGTGGTGCCGTCCATGCCGAATGCAGTTGCCGATATTAGAAGAAGTCGCCGCCGAATTCGCCGGCAGAGCGAAAATCATCAAAGTCGATACCGAAAAACTCCAAGGATTGACCGTACAGCACGGCGTTTCGAGTATTCCGACATTGATTGTAATGAAAGACGGTCAAAAAGTGACCCAGTTTGCCGGTTTACAGCAGGCAAGCGTCCTTAAAAACGCCCTTGAACAGGCAATTGCTCTGTGACGTTCACAGATTTAACGCCTCGGATGCCGCATCAAAACAGAATTTTTGCGGCAACAGCACCGGCAACCGCAACAAGAATTGTTGTCAAACGGTACGCCAAGGCGATCACCAGTCCCGCACCAATGCCGGTTCCGAATAAAGGATACAACTGGTGCGCCAGCACAAATTCAAACGGTCCGGCAGCAAGCGGAATCATGGAAGTTAAATTCGCTGCACAATACAGCATTTCATGTTCCGTCAAGCCGGGAACAACCGGAAAAAGTCCGGCAGCAAGCCAATACAACGACAATCCAAGCAGCAAATGCACGCCAACCGAAACAAGACAGGATTGCAGCAGACACCGCTTGTGATGCCGGTACAGCAGCAGCGACCGCGTCAGTTTGCTGCAAGGACCGCCGGCAAAAGGAATCTTTTCGATCCGGCGTTCAAAATGCCCCTTCGCAAAAAACGGAAGAAAAACAACGGCTGATCCGGTCACACTGCAAGCCGTGAGGAAAAAAACAATCCGCGTCAATGTTTCGGCAGCCATTTCGTGCCGTAAATGAAAACCGGTCAAAAGAATCAAAACTGTACCGCAGAGAAACATACCGAGCAGCCCGATGAACCGGTCAAGAAACACACCGGCAACGGACTGCGATTTGTAGCCGGAATTCTTTTGTGTGATCATAACGGCTTTAACGGCATCGCCGCCGACAATGCCGAGCGGCATAAGATTAAGCATCGCACCGAGAAAACCGATACGGAAAGCGTCTTTGTATGAACATTCCAGTCCCAGCGTCCGCGTCAGCCACCGCCAGCGGATAAGTGTCAGCGAAACGGCAAGAAATTGTGCGGCAAAAGCAGCGGCGAGGAGATGCCAGCGTTTCGGCTGTTCCCAAAAAACCGCCAAAATGTTTCTCCCTCCGGCATCCGTTGCCGCAGCCGCTTTCCAAAAAAGAAAACCGAAAATGCAAACAATCAGCACAATTTGGAGAAAAATCCAAAAAAACCGCCGGACGGAATTCTTTTGTATCAAGCGGAGCAGCATCATAATGAAAGCGGCGTGAAAGGAGACGATTCTATCACATATAAACAAACGGGACAGCCGGTCTCTAGCCGCGTATCCATTTTTTTACCGGTTCCGGGCGGCAGGGAATCCGCTGATAAGCAACATCGCCGATATGTCCGAGCATAAGTCCGCCCTGCACCGTTTCTGAATCGTTCAGTCCCAGCCATTTGTTGATGGCGGTTTGTTCCGCCGATTGTGCGGCGTGAACAAAGAATCCTGCCCAGCACGAACCAAGACGCATCGCTGCCGCACAAATATCGAGCGTTTCGACCGCAATCGCCGCATCAACCGGAGCCCAATAAGCCGTTTTGTCGGTATACGCGGCAATGACGCACGGTGCGCCGCGGAAAATCGGGTCTTCGCCTTTGTTCCATGCGGCAAGAATCCGTTCCAAACCGGCTTGTTTTTTGACCCAATTCATCACGAATCCGGCAAGTTCCCGGACTTTTCCGGCATTATTCACAATGACCCATTTGACCGGAAGCCCGTTTTTGGCAGAAGGAGCCCAGCGGACAACATCAAGCAGTTGATCAATGATGCGGTCGTCGACCGGTTTGTCCGCATAATTACGGATTGACCGTCTCATACGGGCAAGATTGGCAATATGCTCAAAACGTGGAATAGCGAATTTATCCGGTTCAAGGCAATCATTCCGCCCGATGCCGTCAACGGTCAATGCGCCGACGGGACATACGGCAACGCAATGATGACAGCGGATACATATATCCGCTGCATCCTCGACAATTTTAGGATATTCACTGGCGGATCGGCGTTGAATAAGGTGGCCGGGACAAACATTGGTACACTGACCGCAGCGGACACACAAATACCGTTCTATGGATATGGCACTCATCAAATTGATTTTACGGGCAGCGTTATTGTTATTATTGATGGTCGTACAGCAGGAATTTTCCTGCCGGCACAATCTACGCGGATTTTACTCAAAAACAAAAAAGATAAAAGAGGGAGACTCCCGTCCGGCAGCAAAATTTTCCGGTCATCGGACGGGCATTCCGGGAAAACATTCACAATCCATGTTTCAAAAGGTATTGGTTGGAAATAACCTTGAACGACACGTTGGGATCGTCCCGTCTTTTCGCAACGATCCCTTCGCGGCAGTCATTGTTGTATCCCGGTCCATCCGCCAGCGCAACGAGTTCGTCAATGTTTTCGCCGACAATGTATTCCTCCTGTACCACCGGAACGTATTTAAGTCCAAGCACACCGCAAATATCCTGCACTTCTTCCGGCGGGAGATACTGCTGATGATCAATGTCCCAAATATCAAAAATCAGGAATTCTTTCCCCTTTACTTTTTCACGATTTGATTGAATCCCTTCGCCAATAATTTCACCCTGCAACGCCAATGACCGGTTCCG
Source organism: Planctomycetaceae bacterium (assembly GCA_031256755.1). Classification (GTDB taxonomy): domain Bacteria; phylum Planctomycetota; class Planctomycetia; order Pirellulales; family Thermoguttaceae; genus WRKP01. The sequence goes on along the minus strand of JAIRPZ010000232.1, from coordinate 3,581 downwards.
TTCACGGCAGAACTGCGGCAGTTTTTCGTCAAGTCCGTACTGCTTCGGAACCGTGCTGTATATAGTCAGTTCGGAGACAGACGGTTCAGCCGGATTTTGTTTGAAAAAATGTCCGGCAAACCATTGCCGCAACTTGGACAGCCAATTTTGTGCTTTGTCCATACCGGAATAAACTTGCAGATTTCTGCTGCAACAGCCGTATTCTTTCGTTCTGGCGTTCCAAAATACGGACGCAGAAGTCCCGTCAACTTTGACGGTGATAAGGAATTTTTTACCAAGTATTTTGTGAAGGAATAATTCTTTTTCGATGGACTGAATCCTGATTTGGTCGGTTTTCTGGATGAAGTTTGGAAACGGCTTCGCGTCTTTCGGACGGTTCATATTCACAGACGCTTCCGGTTCTTCCCATTTTGTCACCTTCATCAGAGCGGTCACATCGCTGCCGGAATGCAGCATTCCCCAAGATTCCTGTCCGCATTCGCGGAAAATCCGCCCGGTATCCTGCATCGGAACGATATATCCCTGCGAAATCACGCCTCTCATTTTCAGTGTTTTAATGCGGAATTTCCGTTCAACGAGATATTTGTTTTCTTGGAAATAGGGGATTTGCGGCAGTATCGAGTCGATTTCAAAATAAACGGCTTGATCGCCGGGAGTGTAGGTTCCGGCACCGACAATACATCGCCATGAATTTTCCTCCATGGAGGCAAGGACAATGCGGTCTGCACCTTCGATGGGGGTGATGTTTTTAATCGTAACGACTGACGCTAATTTTCTTTCTTCGGACATTTTATTTTACCGGGTATGAGGAAAGATAAACGCACGGCCGTCATTATTGACGATGCCTCATTCTTTGTCAACGCACGCAATTTCAGCATTACTGCGAAAAACAAAGAGAAACGCCTGCTGCCGCCTGCCGCAATTGCTCTGGACGCATTGCCGGAAAAGAGTTAGAATAACGGCATGTCCGATTTGCCGAAAAACGCCGCACCGATTCTTAACGTAGAAGGATTGATCAAAATCTACGGAACACGCCGCGTGGTAGACGGGGTCAGTTTTCACGTCAATCACGGCGAGATTGTCGGACTGCTCGGTCCGAACGGTGCGGGAAAAACAACCAGTTTCCGAATGGCTTGCGGTTTGATCAGCACTAACGGCGGAATGGTCTATCTCGGCAGTCAAAACGTAACCGATTGGGCAATGTACAAACGCTGCCGCGACGGCGGACTCGGTTATCTGCCGCAAGACCGAAGCGTCTTCCAAAAATTGACCGTTCAGAATAACCTGATCGGCATAATGGAAATGATCGGCATAAAAAGAGCCGAGCGAAAAGTCCGGTGCGATGAATTGCTCGAAAAATTCCATCTGACTCATCTCCGGCACAGTTACGGCGGTTCACTTTCCGGCGGAGAACGGCGGCGGCTGGAAATCGCCCGGTCGCTGGTCTCCAATCCGAAAATTATTTTGCTGGACGAACCGTTTGCCGCCATTGATCCTGTCACCGTTGCCGGTATTCAGGAAATTATCCGCAATCTTGCCGCCGAAGGCATTTCGATTTTGATTACCGACCATTCCGTTCAGGATACGCTGGAAATCACACAGCGGAGTTATGTCGTTCAAGCCGGCAAAGTGTTATGTCACGGCACGCCGGACGAAGTGCTTGCCAATCCCGAAGCCCGCAAGGTCTATTTCGGCGAAAATGTGAGCCGGCACGCTGTGACAAAATTGCCGGACAGCAGCCGTCCGTCCGCGGAACCTCCTGCGGTACGCCATTCGCCGTTTCCCGTCCGCCGCCGTCCCGTTGATCCCGAATGGGAAGTCCCTAATACGGAAGTCGTCATTAAGGAAAAGACGGAAAGGCATGAACCGATCAGTGCAGGAACGAAACCGTTTCATTTGCAATTCCATAGTCCGGCAGCGAAGGATACGGACGCAGGAGATTCCCCCCCCGTTGTTGAGATTCGGACGGCACCGCCCGTTGAAAGTCCGCCGGTACCGCTTGCCGGGGGCGGTGCGGAAAAATCGGGGATTCGGCGGTTAAAACCGATTGCGTCAAGTATTACGCCGGACGTGCCGCCGGAAGAAGCGAAAACGCCGGACGATCCGGGAATGTCGTCCATTATCCGCAACCTCGGTCAATTGGTCTGGAAGAATAAATAACCGGTACCGCTTGACAAACGGCAGGGTATTGCAGGCAATCGGCAGCGATGCGGTTTGACGGCGAACAAGATTATGCGGTGTCCTTTGGTCATCAGGATAACGATAAAGCCGCAGGATAGTTATCCGATAGGACAAATTCGATATAATATCCCTTTTATCATCAACCTAATTCACATTCACCGTCCATTAACAAACAGGAGATTCCTTATGCCGACTCGCCGGAATTTTTTACAGGCATCTGCTCTTGCTGCCGCAGCGATGCCCCTTGCCGTTCCCTCAAATCTTTTCGCCGGTGCCGAAACCGACCGCGAAAAAACACTCCGCCTGCCGAAGTCCGACAGTCATTACAGAAGAACCGCTTCCTATGCCGAAAACGAACCCGACAGCGATTATCGCCATGCCTCCGAAGCCGCTTACGAATCGTTCCGTGATATTAAATTCTCCATCCGAATCCATTGGGGCGTGTATGCAAAACTGGGAGTCGAAGCATCGTGGGCATGGCTCAATATGTCTCCTGAAAAGAGACAGGAATATCAAGAACTTTATAAGACGTTCAATCCGGTCAGGTTCAACGCGGACGGCTGGATGAAGTTCTTCAAACGCTGCGGCATGCAGGCGTTTGCATTCACGACCAAACATCCCGACGGCTTTTCCATGTTCCATACGAAAACGCGTGTGAAGCAGCGGGCGAACTGGCTCAATCCGCCGGAAAACGTTATCGAGCCGTGCGACTTGGCTTACAGCATTGAAGAAACCCCATTCAAACGTGACATCGTGAAAGAACTTTGTGATGCAGCGCATCAGCACGGCATCAAAATTGACCTCTACTTTTCGCATCCCGATTGGTACGATGCCGACTTCCGTCCGTATAACAGTCATCCGCTCATCACGCCCGATATACAAGCGCATCCTGAAAATTATTATAACAGCAGCCGAAAGGTACAAAAAAGGATACTCACTTCCGAACCTTCGCCGGAAGAACGGCGGCGGATGGTGCGGCGGCATCGGGAACAGATTCACGAATTGCTGACCAACTACGGCAAAATTGATATGGTCTGTTTTGATGAACAGTTGGGCAAAGACAACTGGCAGGACATGAAAGAGACCATCAAGTTGGCGAGGAAATGGTCGCCGGAAACAATGTTCCGCGCACGCGGCATCGGCAACTACGGTGATTATTATCAGCCGGAAGCGTTTGTACCGAAAGAGGCAGAATCGTCCGGTATGCCATGGATGAGTATCTGCCTCTTGGCAAAGATTTTTGCGTACGACCCGAAGGCGGAGCATTACAAGGGAGCAAAGTGGGTGATTTCCAACCTGATTGACTGTGCGGCGAAAGGGGGCAGTTTTATGGTCAGCGTCAGTCCAGACGAGTTCGGCGAATTTCACCCGAAGGCGGTCGAGCAACTTGAAGCAGTCGG
>JAIRPZ010000223.1 GCA_031256755.1 Planctomycetaceae bacterium | reverse complement strand
CGGTTTACACCGGCTCATCTCATGCCCCCCCTTGACATTTTTTTGTCTGCGTGTACCATAGCCCCCATTAACTGTTTTATTCGGCTGCCTGTTTTCGGTTCTGAATGATATAGAGTAAGGGGTGATGCCCGCCTTCGTTTTCGGGTGTCCAGGGGCTGCTTCTTTTTGCCGTCAAGAGGGAGAGATTCCGGTAGTTATTTTGTGTTTCGACGGCAGAAAGCATTGATTGCAATGAAAATTTACGTGGGGAATCTTGCCTATCGGACTTCCGAGGATGATTTGCGCAGAGAATTTGAACGGTACGGTTCAGTGAGTCAGGTTGATGTCATTTCCGACAGAGAAACAGGACGTTCCAAAGGATTCGGCTTTGTCGAAATGCCGAATGATAATGAAGCCAATGCAGCGATCCAAGCCCTGGACGGTGCGAACATCGGTGAGCGGACGCTGAAAGTGAACGAGGCGAGACCGAAGGCACCGCGGGAAAGCGGCGGTGGCGGCAGCCGGGGCGGCGGAGGCGGCGGTTATCGCGGCGGCGGTGGAGGCGGCGGATACCGGGGGGATCGCGGCGGACGGTACTAAACGAACCTGCCCTGCCTTGAAAAATTTTGACGGACGGTTATAATAGTGTCCGTCATTCGGAGACGTAGCTCAATTGGTTAGAGTACTGGACTGTCGATCCAGTGGTTGCGGGTTCGATTCCCGTCGTCTTCGCTTTGAAAATACGCTTTATTTTTCGGTCGCAGCCCTGCCCGATAACAGAATTATAATGAAAACATTCTTGCTGCCTTTCTGTGCTTTTCTGATCGCTGTTTCGTTGTTTGCTGCCGAAAAAGGAAACGGTGCAGAAACAAAAAAAGAGTATTCGCCTGCTGATTTTATGCGGACGACAACACCGGAAGGAAAAAAACAGCCGGTCTCTTTTGACACAGCCATCGCAAAGTTTACCGATAAAAAAAGCGGAGTCGAAGTCGATCTCATTTCCGCTGTCCATGTCGGCGATAAGGATTACTACGAATATCTGAACAAAATATTCAAAAAGTATGATGCCGTGCTGTATGAACTTGTTGCCGCCGAAGAAGATTTGCCCGGTCAGAAAAATGACAAGATCAAAAAGAGAACCGGAAAAATGGGAGACAAAAAAACAGGAAACGGACAAACAAAAGCGGCAGAAGAAGGATCAAGTGCGCTTTCGGCGTTCCAATCCGGTATGGGAAAGGCATTATCTCTGGATTTTCAACTTGACATTATTGATTACTATGCAAAAAATATGATTCATGCCGATCTTTCGCCGCAGGAATTTGCCAAGCGGGCGGCGGCACGAGGCGATTTGCTGTTGATGCTTTACCGGAGCATTATGATTAGTGCCAAACAGACATCCGATTCCGCTATGATGGAAAAAGAACTCAAAATGCAGGGACGCTTGCTTGGTTCTTTGTTTTCTTCCGATCCGTCCTTATCGATGAAGCGGCTTATGGCAAAACAGATAACCGACCAAACGGACGAATGGCTGGGAATCATCGGCAGCGAGTCGGCAATTATCACCGACCGAAATGCGGCCGCGTTAAGGGTTTTACGCCGGGAAATTGCGGGCGGCAAGAAAAAAATCGCTGTTTTTTACGGCGGAGCCCATCTTCCGAACCTCGCCGAATGTCTGGAAAAAGATTTTGATATGGAATACGTGAAAACCGATTGGGTCGTCGCTTGGGATTTGACGAAAAACAAATCGGCCCGGCAATAGTTCCTCCGGTACGGACAGCGTCCTTTACAACGTTCCCGTTGCGGTATAATTAAGGGAGATCAACAAGATATGCCGGCGCATTCACCGGGTATCGCCCGCTCGTCAGCAGTTTGTCAATGTTCTCCGCTTTCTCCAAAAATTTTCAGCCGCAACTTTTTACCGTTCTCAAAGAAGGGTACACGTTGAAACAATTCAGCAGCGATCTTATTGCCGGCATCATTGTCGGGATTGTCGCTTTGCCGCTTGCGATTGCTTTCGGAATGGCAAGCGGAGTCACGGCCCAGCAAGGACTTTACACCGCCATTATCGCCGGCTTTATCATCTCGTTTTTCAGCGGCTCCCGTGTCCAAATCGGCGGTCCTACCGGCGCATTTATTGTGATTGTCTATGGGGTTGTCCAATCTCAAGGGCTGCAAGGGCTGATGCTGGCGACTATTATTGCCGGCGTAATTTTGATCGTGATGGGTTTGTGCGGTCTCGGTACTCTCATCAAATTTATTCCTTACCCGGTTACGCTCGGATTTACTTCCGGTATTGCCGTCATTATTGCGGCATCGCAAATTCCGCAACTTTGCGGTTTTGTTCTCGGTAACGAGAAAATTCCTGCTGAATTCATTGACAAAATCGTTTTCTTTTTCAATCATTGGCACTCGACCAATTACTGGGCGGTTGCTCTTTCTGCGGCTGCCGTTGCGGTCATTTTTCTCACGCCCCGGTTTACCGGCAGAGTTCCCGGTTCGCTCATTGCCGTCATTGTTTGCACGCTTGCCGTTTATTGTTTCAGAATCCCTGTCGACACTATCGGGCAAACCGTCGGGCAGCAGCCCGTTCCGCTGGAGTTCGGGCTGCCTCGTTTCGCAATGCCGGTTTCGGACTGGCAAAGTGTGATGCCGAATCTGTCGAACATTTTCAGCGCAGCCGTTGCCATTGCTATGCTTGGTGCGATTGAGTCCCTCCTTTCGGCGGTCGTGGCCGACGGTATGACGAGTATGACGCATAAATCGAATACAGAACTTGTTGCCCAAGGCATTGCCAATGTGGTTACACCTTTTTACGGCGGAATACCGGCAACCGGTGCGATAGCCCGAACCGCCACGAATGTCCGAAACGGCGGACGCACGCCGATAGCCGGTCTGATTCATGCGGTCACGCTGCTGCTGATTGTGCTTTTTTTCGGCAAATATGCGGCAATGATTCCGCTGGCGGCATTGGCGGGCATTCTGATTACGGTTTCCATTAACATGAGCGATTACCGGATGTTCTGGCGGCAGATTTGCAGTGCGCCGAAAAGTGATATTACGGTTATGCTGATCACGTTTTTACTGACGGTCTTTTTGGATTTAACGATTGCCATTCCGGTCGGTTTGATTTTGGCATCGTTCCTTTTTATGAGCCGGATGGAAAAACTTTTCGGTGCGGGCTTGGCGGACAACCGGCTGCATATTTTTGATGATGATCCGCACGAAGACCCGATGGCATTGCGGCTGTTTGATGTGCCGGAGGATGTTCATGTGTATGAAGTGAACGGGCCTTTTTTCTTCGGGGCGGCGGGCAAGTTTCAGTCGGCAATGTCGGGATCGCCTTGCCGGGTACTGATATTGCGGATGCGGAACGTACCGGTGATGGATGCAACGGGCGTGAATGCTATTGAAGAATTGCTGCGGCGTGCGGAAAAGGCGAAAACAACGGTTTTGATTTCGGGAATTCAGCCGCAGCCGCATGCGGTGATGCGGCGGTACGGTTTGTTTGATAAGATTCCGGCAGACAACATTCACGCAACGATTGTCGAGGCACTGCCCCACGCTGCCGACATCGTTGAAGCACAAATCCGCGAAGAGAAAAAAAACAGATCGCCAATTTTGCGGAAGGACTGCGAGAACGCATAAAATTTTGCCGTTTTTATTCTCGGCGAAACAGATAAACTGCCGCCGCAGCGTAACCATGCCGCTTTGTCCGGTTTTTGCAAAATTTTATGCACAAAACCTGTTTCTGCATAAAGGGTTACGACGAACTTTTATCCTTTTTCTTATTGCCGTAAATTGTTCACGTCCCCTGCAAAGTCATTCGAAGCCGATTTTTTTAATTGTTTTTTTGGTTGATAACAACAGGCATCAGATTTTTCGATGATGCTTTTCCCGGCAGCAACTGCAACACACTCACCGCCAAGTTCGTCAGCGACGCATAAATCATCCCCAAACCGGGCTTGCGCAACTTGTGTTTGTCTTCCCGCCAATAACGGTCTTTCAACCAATGTAAAGAATTCTCCACCTGCCAATGACCGCGAATAAACTTCGCTATCTG
>JAIRPZ010000210.1 GCA_031256755.1 Planctomycetaceae bacterium | reverse complement strand
ATTCCCAGCGGCGTGCTGTTCCACAAACGGGTGGATGCGCAGCCGGTTCGTTAGATCGCCGCTGTCAGAATGGTCAGGAAAATACTGTCCGAAAAATTTTGTCCCCGGTTGTCCCCCCTTTACAGAGCCGCGTCAAGGGTGTATCATAGACGGAAATTCAACAACCTAGTATTTTTATTAGACAACACGAGGTTTCTCATGACACGCGTTCTCGTTGCCGATGATTCCAACACCATGCGCAAAATCATTATCCGGTCGCTGCAAGCCGTCGGGGTAAAGGATGTTGCCGAAGCCGCCGACGGAACAGAGGCGGTCGCTAATTTTGCCCCCGGTAAGTTTGATCTTGTCCTGACGGACTGGAACATGCCCGGTATGACCGGCTTGGAAGTTCTCAAAGCCATTCGCGCCCAAGATGCTAAAATTCCGGTCATTATGGTGACAACCGAAGCCGAAAAGTCCCGGGTTTTGGAAGCGATCCAAGCCGGTGTGACCGACTACCTTGTCAAACCGTTTACGCCGGATATGCTCCGCGAAAAACTTGAAAAGCACGGCTGTTAGTGCGTTTTCCGCTGTTTGTTCCGTCCGTTTATTACAGGATACCCGTTTATGTTCCTTCGTTTTACGTCTCCCTGTTTTGTGTTCCGGTGTCTGCCTTTTTTTACGGCAGCACTGTGGCTGGCTGTGTGTGCATTGCTGTTTCCTGCTGCTGCGGCACGGGCGCAAAACAGCGGCAGCGGTGCGACCGGCGGTATTCTCGTCAATGCCAAAGGCGAGTTGCTCCGAAACGCTTCGCTTGATCTCGGTCAACTGTCGCGGACGCAAATAGCTGCTGCCAAAGCGTCATACGCCGTTCCCCGTGATGCCGCCGTTCCCAGTCCTATGCGGTGTATCAGTTTGAACCGGCTGGAAAAAGCCGCTGTTCAAGCGGGCGGAACGCTGACGGAAGAAATGCGGTATCTTGCCGGCATTCAGCGGATTAAATATGTATTTTACTTCCCCGATTCCAAAGACGTTGTGATTGCCGGCAATGCCGAAGGGTGGTTTCCGGGTTATGAAGGGGCGATGATCGGGCGAAGCACGCTTCAGCCGGTTTGTGAATTGCAGGATTTGGCGGCGGCACTGCGGGTCTTTGCCCCGAATAGGGACGATGCCGGTACGGTCGGCTGTTCTATTGATCCGACAGAAGAGGGAAATGTCCGGTTAAACCGTTTTCTGAAAGAATTCGGTTCCGTCGGCGGTCCTAAACGTTACGATGCGTTCATTCGCGGGATTCGGGAAAATCTTGGTGCGCAAAAAATTCGGATTGACGGTATTTCTCCGAAAACGCATGCGGCTCAAATGATGGTTGCTGCCGATTACCGGATGAAACTACTCGGACTGGGCTTTGATTCCGTGCAGCCGGTGCGTCTGGACACATTCATCGGCAACACTGTGCCGGGCGCGTCTAATAGGCTGTTCCGGTGGTATTTTGTTCCTGACTACGAATCGGTCATTCTGACGGAAGACCGTACCGGATTGGAACTCATCGGCGAAGGGGTCAAACTGATTGCGGAAAATGAACAGGTTGATTCGGCAGGCAAGCGGGCGGGTGTAACGGGGGCGTTAGACCCCGGCAGTGCGGCTTTTACCCGTAGTTTCACGAAACAATATCCGCTCATTGCCAAGCGGGCATTGGTTTTTGCGCAACTCCGAAATTGGATTGATATGTTGATTGGTGCGGCGCACATCAAAACGGAAAATTTTTACGGCAAAGCCGGCTGGTCAATGGAATTTTTCGGCGATGAAAAAAAGTTTCCGCTGGAGACGTTCAATGAACCGAAAGAAGTGGAACCGCTGGTGGGGCGTGTGGTCAAACGCGGAGTCTTGATGGCACCGGTCGGCGGCGGAATCGTCATTGATGCCGAAACGGCCTTGGATAAAGATCACGCCAAAACGGACACCGAGCGTCTTTCCAAAGTTCGAAAAAATATCCGCATCGATCTGCCGGAAAATGCGTGGTGGTGGGACGTAAAATAATGCTTGTCACCTTTTGCCGCCGAAAAGAATTTACCGGTTTTGCCGTCCTGATTTTTGCAATCCGGTCTCGACACAAACCGGTTTTATGCGTACAATAGTTCGCTGTTACGGTTTTCACACATTTTATTTCCGCCCTTTTATTTATGGCATTTCTCGGTATTGACATCGGCACGTCCGGCACGAAAACGCTGGCGATTGATCACAAAGGCAAAATCCTCGCAAGCGATACCCAAGAGTATCCTTGTTACACGCCGAAACCGCTTTGGAGCGAACAAAATCCTGATGACTGGTGGAACGCCGTCGTGAAAACTGTCCGTGCGGCGGTGAAGAAGGCGAAATTGAAACCCGCCGATGTTAAAGGTATCGGGCTTTCCGGTCAGATGCACGGCAGCGTTTTTCTCGATAAAAATGATAAAGTGATCCGCAAAGCCATTCTTTGGAACGATCAGCGTACCGTTGCGGAATGTGCCGAAATTGAAAATGCGGTCGGCGGTCGGGAAAAATTGATCGGTCTCGTTGCCAATCCTGCTCTGACCGGTTTTACTGCGCCGAAAATCCTTTGGCTGCGGAATCACGAACCGAAGCATTTCGAGAAACTTCGCAAAGTGCTGCTGCCGAAAGACGAAATCCGGCGGCGGCTCACCGGCGAATATGCTACCGAAGTCAGCGATGCCAGCGGAATGCTTCTTTTGGATGTGACCCGGCGCAACTGGTCGACCGAACTGCTCGATGCGCTGCAACTTGACCGGAATCTGTTCGGCAAGGTCTATGAATCGGAAGATACGACGGGTCAATTAACGGCTGAAGCCGCAAAATTACTCGGTTTGACGACTGACTGCATTGTTGCCGGCGGAGCGGGGGACTGTGCTGCGGGGGCGATTGGAAACGGCATCGTGAACGAAGGAGTTCTTTCGACTTCTATCGGAACATCCGGCGTAATGTTCGTCTACAGTGATGAAGTCAAAATTGATCCGCTCGGACGGGTGCATACTTTCTGCCATGCGGTTCGGAACAAATGGCATTTGATGGGAGTCAATCTTTCGTCCGGCGGTTCGCTGCAATGGTTCCGCAATGCTCTCTGCCGGGAATTGGCGGCGGAAGCGAAACGCAAAAAGGTTGATGTATATGATTTGCTGACCGAAGAGGCGAAACAAACGCCGCCCGGCAGCGAGGGTTTGTACTTCCTGCCGTATTTAAGCGGGGAACGTACGCCGCATGCCGATCCGTTTGCACGGGGATGCTTTATTGGTTTGACGCTTGCTCATCACCGCGGACACCTTGTCCGCAGCGTTATGGAAGGAGTCACGTATTCTTTGCGGGATTCGTTGGAAATTTTTGAAGGGTTGGGAATTCCCGTTAAGCAGATTCGGGTTTCGGGCGGCGGCTCGAAAAGTGCTTTCTGGCGGCAGATTCAGGCGGATGTATTCGGTCAAAAAGCGGTCACTATCAACAGTGAAGAGGGACCGGCATTGGGAGTTGCTTTGCTGGCGGCGGTGGCGGCAGGGGCATTCAAGGACATTCAGGAAGCGTGCCGGAGTGTCATCAAGGTTGTCAGGGAAACGAAACCGAATCCGAAAGCCCAAAAGGTTTATGATGCCGGCATGCCGGTTTATCAGCAACTTTACCGATCCCTGAAAGAGGATTTCAAACGGATGAGTTAAAAGCCCTTTTTTCATTGAAAATTGATCGTTAGAAAAAAGAAAAAGCGGCGGGGCTGCCGCTTTCACTTCACTTGTTTTTTGGTCGTGTTTCAAACTTATTGTTTTGATAACTTGCCGAAGAAACGATTCCGCAGGGTTCAGCCCCTTTTTTTATTGCCTGCCGTCCTTTGCAGAGGACGACAGGATTTTACCAAACAACAATGTTAGTACACGCCCCAAAATGCGGGCGGTGAGCGGCTTATTCCGAAAAAATAAAAAGTCCGGTTAAAGAAAACAGATAAAATGTGCCGATAATAGCGGTCATAGCAGTTTTTCATTTTGGCTCCTCCCCGAGACAATGCCCAGACCATCGCTTTTTACCGGAGAATATAATACCGCCTCGCAGGAAAATTATCACACGCCACTCTCGGCGTTTTCTGCGGCACCCCCCGCTCAACCGACGGCACAAACCGCTGGTTCATCCGTTTGGACAGAACGGTCAGCCGCACAAACCGCAGAATATCCGGCTGCACCGAACCCGTTCAACCGTCCGGCTTACAGCGAATTTACCAGCCGTGCCGAGTCCGGTGAATCCCGGCAGGACGACCTGGATTACCGCGAAGGGCAACTGAATGCCCGAATGGCGCAGTTTGAAAATCTCGTCCGTAATACGAAAGTTTCGCTGCAAGCCAAAATGGACGAAATGTCCCAGCGGGAAGAAAAACTGCGTGAAAGTGAAGAATATATTCAAAGTCACCGGACAATTCTCGAAGAACAATTCGCCCGGCAGCGGCGGGAACTCGAACACGATCAGATCGATTTGCAGACCCGAAAGCAAGCCGTTGAAGACCGGCTTGCCCGGCGCGAAAAAGAACTGGCGGAAATTACAGCAGAACGGGAACGGGAAATCGCCGTACAAGCCGAAGAATACCGGCAGCAACTCGAATCACAACTCCTTGCCGCTAAAAACGATTACCAAACCCGGTTCGATGTCCGCTGCCGCGAAATTGAAAATGAATATCTCCGCCGTTTCAACGAGGAAAAGAAACAGTTGGAAACCCAGCAGCGGAATCTCGAAGAGTCCATTGCGGAACGTACCCGGCAAATCAATCGGGAATCGGATCAGCAAAAAGCCGAACTCGAAGAGCGGTTCAAAAACCGGTTTGAAGAGTTAGAGCGGCAATTTTCGGTACGGAAAAAAGAAGCCGACGAGTCCGCAGAACGCCGTGTGACCGTTATGAACGAAGATTATCTGCAAAAGCGGAATGAAATGGAGGAGCGTTACACCCGGCGTGAAGAACAGGTGGAACGGCGCGAGGAACTCGTCCGGCAAGCCGAAGAGGAATGGAACAGCCGCCGGGAATCCTTTGAGAACCAGTGGAATGATTTTGAAAATCTTCGGAAAACAAAACTGGAAGAGTTAGCCCGCCGCGAAGCCCAAACCGAAGAACGGGAGCGGTCGCTTGCAGAATCGGAGCCGCGTCTGAAAAGAAAGGAACTGGAACTTGCCGCAACCGAAGAGGCGTTGAAACAGCGGGAATATCAAACGGCATTGGAAGCGAAGAAGTATCTGAACCTGCAAGAAATGATGGTTTCGGTCGAAGAATCGCAGGCGGAAGCAAGCCGGATTCGGGAAGCGTTGATCCGCGAGCGGCATCAAATGCAAAAGACCAATGAGGCGGAACGGAAACGTCTCCGGGACGCACAGGAATTGGCACTGAAACGTTTGGAAGAAGAGCGTCAGGGCTTGGTGAGTCAGAGCAAGCGGCTGGAACAGATGCGGCTGGCATTGGATCGGTCGCGGGAAGATTTAGGCAAGATGCACCGGGAGACGCTGGAAATCCGGCTTGCAACTGAAGAATTGTGGCTCCGGCTGGCGGGCGAATCCGGGACGGAAGATTTGAAAAAGTCGGTCAGCAAGATTCAAGCCCGTCTGGCAACGGAATATCAGGATGCGATCAGCCGTCTCGAAATTCAAAAGCAGGAATTGAAACAGCAGAAGGACCTGATTCGGGATCAGGAAACGAAGTTGACGGAACGGAAAGCCGAAGTTGACCACCTTTCCGCTCAAACAGAAACGATGATTGCGGAAAAGGAACAAAATCTGAAAATGCGGGAAGAAGAACTGGAACGCCGTCAGCGGCACGTAGACGAACAGACGCGGAAATTGCAGCAGGATCGTTCCGAAATGGAACATGAAGTCCGTATGCTGCAAGCCCAGATTGATGCGGCTTTCGGTAAAGCCGCATAAGGCAGCCGGCTAACCGGTTTCAGGTCTAGTCGGCGACATAGGGCAGAAGAGCCATAAACCGGGCGCGTTTGATAGCCATTGCAACGGCATGCTGACTGATAGCGGAGCAGCCGCTTTTCCGGCGGCTCAAAATTTTCCCCTGCCGGCTTGTCAATTTGCGGAGTAATTCAACGTCTTTGTAATCGACAAACATCGGACGGGGACGTTGTCCGTCCACCATCAGCGGGTCTTTCTTTTTCCCTTGATCTTTGACTTTTGCTCGTTTTCTTTGTTTGAATTTGGATTTTTTTGCAAATGGAGGCATAAAATACTGTCGAAAAATACGGACACGAAACAACCTGTGTGATTGTACCCTGCTTCCCGGTTTTGTCAAGACGGGCGGCAGTCCTCCCCGCCGCGGAAAATTGATAATGGATAATGGGGAATTGAAAATTGAAAATTATTTTGAAAAGTCATTTCCGTGTACGGTTGGACTTTTCATTTTTCAATGATCAATTTTCAATTTCCATGCGGCAGCGTCGTGCTTTCGCCCCCTCCCCCTCTTGCTGCCGGAATTCCGTTTTGGTAAAATCTTTTCCCGAAAAGCCGGTACTGTGCCGGCTGAATTTTTCAATCCCAAGGAAAAACTTATCGAAATAATCATTTCGTAAAAATCAGCGTTTCGTTGCCTACTCAAATTTCCACCTGAAACAGAAATGTTTCAACTCAATGGCAACACATCAGGGACGCTCCCTCTGCGAGGGGAGTGCCTTATCGTGTTGTATTGAGTACCCGTGGAAAGGTTGAGTAGCAGCACGGATGTCGGCACTCTTTCTTGTTT
>JAIRPZ010000180.1 GCA_031256755.1 Planctomycetaceae bacterium | reverse complement strand
ACCCAGGGACCGCCGGACTGACTCCAGCCGGGCGAGTTGAACATACCGATTTCCAAACCGAGTTCGGATGCTTTGCGGAGGGCGGTGTGGATGGCTTCCTGCCACAAATCGGAGCGGAATTTGACGCTGCCGTATTTCCCTGCTTGCTCTCCGATGTCGCCGATGTAGGCACCGCCGATACCGGCTTCGTGCATGGCTTCGAGGTCTTTGACGATTCCTTCGGCGGAGATGTTGCCGTTTATCCAGTACCAATAGACCTTTGGTTTGGAGGAATCCGGCGGGGATTGAAATTGCAGTTCGAGCGAGTCGGGTATGTCATTGGCAAGGGCGGCAGCGGCACTGCCGGTGGCAAGCAAGAGCGTTATCAAAAAAGTCCGCAGCATAAATGTCAAAATTGAAATTGAAAAAGGTGAAATACTTGCGATAGGATAATAAACGACAGTATAACACAAAAGCCCGAAGCAGTTTTTCAAATATTGTAATCCTCCGCAAATTCAAAGACGACTTTTTTTTGCGGAACGATAAAGACCGATTCGCCGGGCTTAAAATGATGAACGGCGTACTTTTCGTGCGACATTTCGACAAAAACATCCTTGCCGCCGGTGTCTTCCAGTTCGATTTTTGCAATGGCACCGGCAAGTTGAACCCGGCGTACCACCGCCTGAATTCCGCCCGCTTTCGGATTTTCCCGGTACAAATCAATTTCATGCGGACGGACGAAATACGGGATATGCGTTCCCTGCCCGGCACTGTCAGACGAACTATCGCCGGAATCCATCCGCCCGTGAAATAAATTAACGTTGCCGAGAAATTCAATGACAAACTTATTTTTCGGATGGTGAAACACCTCATTCGGTGTACCTTCCTGTTCAATTTTCCCGCGGTTCATAACCACAACCCTGTCAGCAAGTTCCAATGCTTCTTCCTGATCGTGGGTCACAAATACGCTGGTTAATTTGATACTGTCGTGCAGGCGGCGCAGCCAGCGGCGGAGATTTTGACGGACTTTTGCATCTAATGCGCCGAATGGTTCGTCCAAGAGTAAAAATTTCGGTTCAATTGCCAACGCCCGGGCAAGAGCGACCCGCTGCCGCTGTCCGCCGGAAAGTTGATCGGGATAACGGTATTCCAAACCGTCAAGTTGGATCAGACGGATCAATTCCATCACTCTTTTTGTGATTTCGTTTGCCGGCAGCCGGTCTTTTCCTCGCCGTACCCGCAAACCGAAGGCAATATTATCGAAAACCCGCATATGCCGAAAAAGAGCATAATGCTGAAAAACAAAGCCGACACGCCGCTCGCCGACTTTGTTGCCGATAACGCTTCTGTTTTGGAACAGAATATCCGTACCGGCAGCGGGATCGAATTCTTCGAGACCGGCAATGATCCGCAGCAGAGTTGTTTTTCCAGAACCGGAGGGACCGAGCAGCGCGACAAGTTCTCCGTCGGCAATTTTCAAACAGACATTGTCCAATGCGGTAAAACTGCCGAATTTTTTCGTGATTTTTTTGACTTCAATACCCATAGGTTTATGATTCTATCACAAAACAGCGGCAAAGTATATCGGGAACGCCGGAACGGGGGGACTTTACAAAACCGCATTTCGGGTTAAAATAAGGGCGGTTTTCGTGGAACGGCACTTTTGCCGAAATCTTGAGAAAGCGGTCAATCAGAAAAAATGGCAAAGCAATTAACAGCAACGGTTCGTTTTCATGCAAAAGGCGGTCAGGCAACGGCAGCCCCGCCGGTCGGTACGGCTTTGGGAAAGTACGGGCTTAATTTGAGCCAATTTGTTCAGCAGTTTAACGAGCGGACAAAGGGAGACCTCGGTATGCGGATTCCTGTTGTCGTCAGAGTATACAGCGACCGGACTTTTGAACTTGAAACAAAGACACCGCACAGCGTTGATCTGCTGAAACAGGCAGCGGGCATTGTGAACGGCAGCGGTGACGTGCCGCGGGTCAAAGTCGGACAAATTACGAAAAAACAAATTGATGACGTTGCCGCAAAAAAAATGAAAGACCTCAACGCCCGTTCTGCCGAAGCCGCACGGAATATTCTTGCCGGAACGGCGCGAAGTATGGGACTCGACGTTGTGGAATAACCGGTTGTCGGAATAACGAAAGCAAAACAGCCGTAAATAATGGGAAAGCCGATGACCGGATTATGAAAGGTTATCGGCTTTTTAGTCTATTTCCGATAGAATTGTCCGTCTGCTGCCGGTTTTTTATAAATGACAGGACAGAGTTCCGCTCCTATCGAAGACGTTTGATTTCTTTGCTGAAGACCGGTTAACCGTAATATTGCGTCAACAGCGCACCAACAGCCGGAACTACGTCCGCCGGATTTTGACGTATGAAAAAAATGAAGTGTCATCGTTCAATAGAAGTGTTATCATCAATCAATGAAATCACACATATAACTTGAACAGCCCTTGTTTCCGGCATTGCTCATGTCCCTCTTGTTTTTTCGATTTCGTCTTTTGCGTCGGCGGATTCCCGTTTGCGGAACAGCAACCGAACCGGTACCTCGCCGAAAGGCAATTCGTCCCGAAGAAAATTAAGCAAATACCGCTGATAGGGTGCCGAAAAAGCATCCGGCATATTGCAATGACAAACAATCGTCGGCGGGGAAATGTCCACCTGCGAAGCGTAATAAATCTTGACCTTGTGAAAATGATGCAGCGGCGGCGGATTGTTTTCCAATGCCGCCGTGACTAATTTGTTCAATTGCGCAGTCGAAATCCGCTGCCGGGATTGATGAAACAGCATTTGCGCATGGTTCAAAAGCATCTTCACATTCTTTCCTGTTTTGCCGGTAATAAAAGCAATCGGGACGTAATTCAAGTCGTTAAACGTTTCCCGCAGATAGTCCCCCCAGCGTTCCGTCGGCATTTGACCAGCCATTGTGTCCCACTTATTGACCGTGAAAATACAGGGCTTCATCGATTGCCGGATGAACCCGACAAGTTGACGCTCGGTTGCTTGCAGTTGCGAATTGGCTTCAAAAAAAAGCAGGACCACATCGGCACGCTGAATACTTTTTTCCGCCCGGTTCGTGCTGTAAAACTGCAAGTCCGTTTTCATTCCCTTGCGGCGTAGAAAGCCGGGCGTGTCTATCGCAATGAACGTTTTGCCGTCCATTTCAAACCGGACATCAACGGCATCGCGGGTTGTGCCGGGAACATCGCTGGCAATAACCCGTTCCTCTTGCAGCAGCGTGTTAATGAACGTACTTTTGCCTGCATTGCGTCTGCCGACAACCGCTATTTTCATCACCGGTTCTTCCTGTTCGGTTTCGTTTTCACCGGAGCAAACGGTGAAATGGTGATGCTGCAATAAGGTTTCCCGAATCGTTTCGGTCAAATGGACACGTCCTTTTTTTTGCAGCGCACTGACGGCAAGAACGTCCCAGCCGAAACGTTGAAATTCACCGGTGCTGCGTTCATCCTGTTCGTTGTCGGCTTTGTTGACCGCAAGAATGACAGGGCAGGAAAGTTTGCGGAGTTTTTCGGCAACATGAGTGTCCAGCGGAACGATACCGTCTTTTGCCGAAACCACAAAAAGGATCAAATCGGCTGTGCGGAGTGCGGTTTGAATTTGTTCTTCGATATGTTCGGAAAGGTTATCTTCGTCAACAATTCCGATGCCGCCGGTGTCGATCAGTTCGATCAGTTGCGGTTCTTCTCCTTCGTCATTGAGGTCGAGCAGAAAGGAAATACGGTCGCGGGTGACACCGGCTGTCGGGTCAACAATGGAGACCCGCTGGCCGATGAGCCAGTTAAAAATGCTTGATTTTCCGACATTCGGACGACCGACTATCGCAATTTTAGGTATAGACATGCCGTTTATTATAACGGATCGGAAGAGATGATGATCAAACCAATCGATCCGCTGTTAATCGATCCACCTCATTTTGGACGGATTGGGAATCAGCGCAAGACGGGTGCCGGGAATTCGGAATCCGTGGGGCCAATAAACAAAAACCGCCTCGCCGATCAGAAATTTCCGATCAACATAATACGGAATACGGTCGACCGTCCAAAGACGGCTGTCCTTACTTTCCGCGCTGTTGTCGCCGAGCATCAAAAACTGTCCCTTGCCCAACTCAAAAAACGTTTCCTGCGTCTTCCCGAAATCCTGCCAGCGGTCAGGAGAAGACAAAACCTTGCGGATACTTTCCTCGCCGTAAGAAAAATCGTGACGGAACGGCGGTTTCTCTAAATCACACCGCCGGGATGTCATTTCATCACAGGAAATATAATACAAATCGCGCTGTATTTTTATGTGTTCCACTTTGACCTGCGTGTTCCGAATCCCGACAGCGGCGGGTTCCAAATCCAATGCGGTCGGCGGTCTGTCCCTTGCAAGCAGCGTTCCGGGACGGCAGTATACGTCATATTCGCCTTTGCCGGCAGTGTCCGTTTCTTTACCGTTGACAATCAAACGCATTTCTTCATCTATATTACAAAACATCATACGGTATTTACCGGTTTTTTTGACCGGTGTGTCCGCAGAAAACGGGACAAACTCCGGCACGCCGGGAATCGAAAAAGATGCCTTGCCCGAAGCAAGATCAATTTCACATTGAAAAGCAATTCCCCCTTTGATTAAACGAAAAACGGCAGTTCCCGACGCTTGTTCCACGTGCAGCAGGCAGGAAAGCGTCAAATCGCCGACCCAATTCAAGCCGAATCCCGCCGGATTTTTCGGACAAACAATTTTTTTCTCTCCGCCGGCAAGGTCAAGTGCATGAATCTCATGAGGCATTCCGAACTCCGGTTCGTAAGTCCACTGCGAATTATAGGCAACGAAATCGGTCACAAGCAGCGGCGTACCGGTTTCGCCGTTGTCCGGCAACTTGCCCTGCATAAGATTGTTCCACTCGGCGGATGAAGGAATAATGTTACGAAAACGCAGCCATGCCGTCTCATCAGCCGGTGCGTCTTTTGCGGAATGATGTCCGGCAAAAGATTTATAATCGTTTGCGGTGTTCCAAGATTGCTCATCGCCGTACCATCGGGTTTTCCAGCCGAGTTTGTGCAGAGACGGCAGCACATAATCGTTATCATCGACAGGGCGGAGCATTGCGAGCATTGCCCGCAGCGGTTTGCGCTGTATTTTAAATTCGTCCGTCCCTTCTTTTCGGACGAACACATCGCCGTTGCGCAGCAGCAGTGTTTCATTTTCAACACCGACGAGGCGTTTGATATAATTGATTTGCGGTCGGGCGGGATAGCGGAACACAGTCACGTGCCATCGGCTTGGTTCGCGGAAGTTGAAGATGCTTTTGTTGACGAAAATCCGGTCGCCGCTGTAAGACGCACGGCTTGCTCTGCCGTCGGGAGTTTGTCCGACATACATCGTGTATTGGCATTGCGGACAGGTGCCGGCAACGATTTGCGGCAAATAATCTGCGGGTTTCGGATTTTCCGATCCTTCATTGGATTCTTTGCTGGCACCGAGTTGAAAAGGAAAACCGCACGCTTCGCAGAACACGTCTTTGTGCCGTCCCATCAGGGTCGAAGCCATCGAACCGGTCGGAATACTGTATGCTTCGATAATAAACGCCTTAAACAGAAACGCTAAAACGAGGGCAACGCCGAGGGCTTCGGCATATTCCCGAATACTGTGAACGAAACCGGCGGACTCGATAACCGGCTGCGGCGTGCTGATATTTGCTTTATTCATAGCGGATTCCTTTTCTTTTAAGTGTATCATAACTTGCCGGACTTGCAACCGTTCCCTTTTGCGGGGACTGGCTTATGCCGCCGCATTTTTCTTCTATCTTAGAGAGTCATCCGAATGAAAATTGCTGCACGGCATAACAGAGAAAGAGTGGCAGAGGAAAACCGCTCAGAATTTTTTCAATTCAATATCTTTGAATTCTACTTTCATCGGCGGACCTTGGTGCATTTGAAGAGCAATAATACCGGTTTTCGGCGCATCCGCGGCGTTTTGGTCATCAACACGGCACATCATCTTACCGTTAATCAATAAGGTAATCACCGTTCCGTCTGCAATCACTTCGTATTCGTTCCATTCTCCCGGCTTGTAAATTTTCAGGAGTTCGGCAGAGTCGGCGAATGACTTTTTCTCCGCTTTGCCGTCTGCGGAAATCTTGCTGTCAAAACCCCGTTCCACGACCGCACCTCTTTTATGATGATACAAGCAGCCGACCCATTTACCGCTTTCATCGACATCGGCCTGGTATCCGTAAGTATTCCAGTTCGGACGTTTTTCACTGCGGAACTGGATGCCGGAATTGCCTCCTTTTCCTTGCAGACGGAATTTCAGTTTCAGGTGAAAATTGCCGATGTCGCCGCCGCTGTAATAAAGATAATGCGACTGTTTGCACGGCTTTTCCGGCGTACTCTCGCCGACAATACAACCGTCTTTCACTTCCCATCCGCCGGAAATCCCTTCCCAGCCGGTCAGGTCTTTGCCGTTAAAAATCGGCTCGAATTTGTCTTCTGCCACTGCTGTCCAAGCGGCAAAGAAAATGACAAACGCAAAAATCATTGTTCTCATTGCTGTTGTTCTCATCATCGTTAATGTGTTGTTAGTGTTTGCGGAAAACGCAGGAAAAGTATCCGGTAAAAATAAAGTACCGGCTTTTTATTTTAGAAAAAAAATAAAC
>JAIRPZ010000165.1 GCA_031256755.1 Planctomycetaceae bacterium | reverse complement strand
GAAGTCGAATGCTTGGGGCATTTATGATATGCACGGAAATGTATGGGAATGGTGCAGTGATTGGTACGGAGATTATCCTCGCAGCGATGTTGTTGATCCTACCGGTGCCTCGTCCGGTGATTACCGGGTGCACCGCGGCGGCAGTTGGCTCGTCAACGCGGGGCATTGCCGGTCGGCTGACCGCTGCAGCAACACGCCGGAGGACAGCATCTGCCACTTGGGCTTGCGAGTGTGCCTTGTCCCAAGCAAGTAAACTGGCACATCAAGAGCGAAGAGAGGCAGGCAGCAATCTTGACAAGCGGCAGTAAAAAGATATATTCTTCCCTATGAAATGTTTTCTTTACCTCTCCGGCAGATTTGATCCGATCTCTCCGGTTGATATCGAGTTTTATCCGCAGAAACCAAACGGCGGAGATATCGATGAACAAAATGTCGTCTTCGAAGACGGACATTATCAGGGAGAGTTGCGTATTATCGAGGAATCAGGCAGCATTGAAAATATTGAAATCTTTCTCAACGGCGACATTCTTGTCGGACGAATGTCCCGCCGCGATACCGGATACCGCATCCTGTTCGAAGACGATCAGGGAAACGAAACGTCCCAGCCGTTTCAATTATTGTACGATATATTATTTCTGTCGCTGCGGATCACCTTTCGGGGACGCACCGAACCGGAGGTCTGGTACAGCCGGCACATGGCATGCGTCAGCAAACAGCCGGAAGAAACACAAAATGCTGCCGATATGCTCAAATCACTCCTCAATTTTGATGACGAAAAAATCGGACGCTGGATGTTCAGCGACCGGCTGACCGGCAATGCCGACGATGAAAAAGCCGCCGGCAGCGAACTGAAAAAACAGCCGCAAACCTTCAAATCCCCGTCCGCATATCTGCAACTCGTGGAATCCGTCGCCAAATGTTATCAGACAAATCTGCAATACTTTAATGCCCTTGCCCGGCACAGCATTAAAAAAACCGATGTCGTCCGGGATTTTTCCAAAGCCAGAGACGTGTCGATGACCGGTTTTCAATGGCTGATGCAGAATTCCGATCAACTTGTCGCTGTACCGCAGCAGACCGCTTTACTCCGGCAAGGAAAGTATTACATCCCCCGCCAGATTTTGATCCGCGAATCCGTCAGCAACCGCGATGTGTATGAAAATCAAATCGTTTTAAGTTTTCTGATGCTCGTGCTGAAAAACACACGGAATATCCGAAGCATGCTGTTAAACGACATTGAAGAACGCGAACTGACGCTGCAAAAAATCGAAGGCACCGTCCGGGAAGGATACCAGCCGCCGGCCATTTCCAAGATATGGCACATGCCGCTGCGGGATTCCAAAACGTTTTACGACCGGCTGAATATCGCCGTTTCACAACTGGAATCGCTGTACAAAAAATATAATGAAATTCTGCAATGCCGGAAATTCGACATTCGGACATTCCCGCATAAAACGAAAACGTTTCACGAAGTCAAACCGTATAGTCAGGTCTTCGATCAAATTATGAAATGGTTCAAGTTCGGCGACTTCGATATGAAGAAAAACCGGGTCATTTTCAATCTGCGGACACTGGATAAACTGTTCGAGTATTACAGTTTGTACCGGCTGTTAAAAATGCTGACCAATGCCGGTTTCGACACGGTGCGGAATAAACCGGCGATCATTTCCTACGAGTACCGCGTTTTTGACAGTTGGTATCAGAACGAAACCGATGTTGCAAACACCTATCATCTCGAAAAAGAGGATTATCAATTAACGCTTTATTATCAGCCGGTTGTTTATTCTGACCGGTTCGAAAACGATTTGACGATTTACCGGACAACGATTCCCCGCAAAATGCAGACAAGTTGCTATTACACGCCGGACTTTCTGCTGAAAATCATTTACAAAAACAGAGACCCGGTTTATGCCGTGCTGGATTCCAAGTATTCCAACCGGTTAAATATTTTGCGGCGGCACGAAGAGAACGGACAAGCGAATTATCTTGATAAAGTCGTGCTGAAATACTCCTCGCAATTCTCCTCGAAGGAATCGCGGGAACCGCCGAAAATGATTTGGATTTTACAGGGACGTGTCGGCGAAGGCGATGAAACATCGCTGTTCCGGTTTCACAATTCGCCGATGGCGAAACGGTATCCGCCGAAAACATACTACGGCATTATTCCGGTGAACACCAAAACCGATTCGCTGCAAGAACTTTGGAACGAAATTCGGAAACTGGAAGATTAACCTTTCCGTACAATGCCTGCTTCTTTGTGCCGGTTTCTCTGCGCCGGCTTCTATGCCTGCCGCTTTTAATTTTCTCCGCTCTTCGGTTTTCTTGGACGGAAAAGATCGGAAGTTTTTCCGGCAGCACTCGGCGGCGGCGGGGCTTTTTTATCGTACAGTTTGGAGACCTCGCCGACAGACGGACGATACGCCTTGGCATCTCTCGCCGAAATACCGGCTTCGTCATTATCCAGATTAAACAGCGGTGCCACCTCGCCTGCCGAAGGACGAACCGGACCGGTATAACCAAACCGCATTGTGTCTTTCTTGTATTGACCTTGCCCGAAAACATAAGACGGCGTAACATTACGCCAGCCCATTCGGACAAGCATTTCGTTGATGCCGATCCGCTGAATGCCCATCCGGTCGGCTCTGTCCAAGACCCTTTTTTGAACGGATGCCAGTTCCGGGTCGAGATTCCTTTCAGCCCCGTCGTCCACCACAATGAACGATGCCGTTTCCATCGAACCTTGCTCTTTATTCGGGTTTTGTTCATCAATATAACAGCCGACACGTCCGCCGTTGACTTCAATCAGACGTTTGATGGATTCATATCCTGCATCGGCAACGGCATCAGGCAGTTTTAATCCGGCAGTCAGAACGAATTCGATTTCCCGCCCCGGTTTCCAAATCGGCGAATAAACGAAATCGCCGGTGGTGATCGGTTCTGTAAGTGTATCATCGAGGATACGCACTTCGGCACGATGCGGTGCGAGAATCCGGGTCACTTCGACTCCCGCCTTGCTGACATTCCGGCGGGCTTCCCGCTTGCACACATCACAATAAGCCGCATTTTTTTCCGACGGCGTATCGCGGAACGAAAGCCCCTCAATGGTCGGACGATAAACACTGAACATCGTGCGGACTTTCAATCCGTCGGCACTGCCGAGTGTGACCGTTGCCGTACCGCCGGTTTGGTCAACCGACAAAATCCGCCCTGCCGGATATTCCAAATCCAGTTTCAGCAGCGAGTTTAACTGCGCCGCCCACTTTTCGTTGTCTTCTCTCAATTCTTTGTTTTTCTTGTCAAGGGCGTTCTTCCGGTTTTCAAGCCGGGCATTTTCGGCAGCAATCCGTTCTTCGACGGCTTTGCGGGTTTTTTCGGACTCTTTTAGTTGGGCATCAATAGCGGCAAGTTCTGCGGCGTAACGGTTATTTTCCTTCGCAAGCGCGTCCGCGCTTGTTTTCGATTGCTCTTTCAGTTTTGACTCAATGCTCGCATGTCTGTCTCCCAATGTCTTGTATTCTTCTTGAACAAGTTCCAGCGTTGCTTTGGCTTGATCATATTCCTGCGTTTCTTTTTTTATGTCTTCGATCAATGCGGCAACGCTGTCATAAAGAGGTTTTGTGGAAACGTCTTCTGCCGGAAATGTTTTCGCCAGCATTTCCGCATATTGCTTTTTGACGGATTCAAGCGTCTCTGCTGCATCCGCACCGATCATTTCCTTCATTTTCTTGATATGATCGTCAAGGGCTGTTTGAAGATTGGCTTTAATTCTTTTATCGGCAATCGCCGCATCGCGCTGAGTTATGTACGTCTGCGTAAAACGTCCGACAGTGATGACGGACACCGTTAAGACAGCCGCCAAAATGATCGAAACTATCGAAGTAATTTTCCACCCATCTCTCATTGTTGATTCTCCAGTAATGAACACGAATGAATCCGGTATTCGGTACCGTTTTCAGTGCGGACTTCTTTTTCGGAATGTTTCGGCAGGATCGCCGGAGGAATCCGCTTCCGGCGGATATTCACGCCAGCCGAACCGCGTCAGCAAATCGGTCAGCCGCACTTCCCGTACAGCTCTGTTTTTGACCTGTTCTAGTACAGCATCTTGTACGTTTTTCAATTCCGGCTTATTAATTTCACGTCCGCCGCGGTCATTGCGGACAATAAACGAAGTGTGTTCCGTAATGGCTCCCTGAACAAACTGTTCTTTATTGTCCGTATTTTCATCGATCCAGCAATCCACGATTCCGCCGTTTGTTTCAATCAGATTTTTAAGTGTGCGTACCGTATCTTGAGCCGGAATACCGGGAATTTCCAAACCGGCAGGCAGTACAAACCGCTGGAACTGCCCCGGTTTCCAAATCGGGGAATAAATCAAATCCCCTTGTACAACCGGATCGATCAAAATGTCGTCAAGGATTTTGACTTCCGCCTGATGAGGTCCGAGAAGCCGTATTACTTCAGCGGTGGCTTTGGAAAGATGGAGGGAGACTTCCCGCTTGCAAATGGCACATAAAAGATGTTCCTCTGCCGTTGCCGACTGCTGCGTCATTCCCTTTGCCGAAGGATCATAGATGCTGAAAATCGTCCGCAGCATTAAACCGTCCCTGCTGCCGACATTGACAACCGCTTTCCGCGACCGTTGATCAATGGATAAAATTTTGCCTGCCGGTTTGCTCAAATCAGGATTCAAAACTGCGTCCAACTGCGAGGTCAGAGAAACATTTGTCTCGGAAATCTCTTTGTTCTGTTTGGCAAGCCCCTGAATTTCTCCCTCGTATTGATCCTGTTCCCTATCGGCTTTTGTTTGCGCCGCCTGCTGCTTATCCTGTGATTCTTTTAACAATTTGATCCGCCCTTTTGAATCCGTATCAAATTTTGTCTGTGCGGTTTTCCGCTTTTCTTCGATCGTTTTAATCTGGTCGATAATCGAATTGCAGAGTGCTTCAAATGTGGCTTTTGCGTTTTTTATATCTTTTTCCGTCTTTGCCATGTCTTCGGCAATCTTCCGATGTGCCTGCCGTTTCTCTGCGAGATTGTTGGACAGTTTTTCGATAGTGTTTTTATAACTTGCGGCATCATCGCCGATGTCCGCGGTTTTCACAATTTCGGTTTTGCGTTTTTCCAGATCGATCATTTTCGTCTTCAATTCCGTTTCGGCTTCGGCTCCGTGACGAATGATAATAGCGGCGGTCTCTTTGACGGCTGCCGATTCTTTTCCGGCAATCATCACGAGCAGATCTTTGAATTCATCGTATTTTCCGACAAGATTGCCGACAGCGGCGGCGTGATCTTTGACCGCTTGTTCCTTTTCGGCGTAGCGTTCCCGCACTCCCTTATCCTTAAACAAGAGGATGCAGAGTATAACGGTAAGACCGATGACGGTGATCACCGACAGAATAGCGGTTATTTGCCAGCCGTTTCCCTTCATATTTCGATTCTCTTCCGGTAATTAAGGCGGTTTAGAATTTCGACCGGTTGCCTATCCATTTTAACGGATGCGGTGCAGAATTTCGAGTCTGCCCCGTCTTATCGGCTAAAGAACATGAAGACCGCAGCCAAACAGAACCGGTATAAATCGCGCCGATTTTGCCGGTTGATCCGGTTTTGCCCGGTTCGGAAACTTGACCGAAACGTTTGAACACTGCGGGGCAGGTTGACAAACAAAAGCCCGGAGGGAATAATGAACCGCTTGTTGCTGAAACTTTACAACCGGGATGAAAATTCCCCGATACAAAATCTCATGAAAAAAGCATTGAACGGATTAACGCGATTCCCCCTTTTGTTTGTAGCGGCGGCGATGCTGCTGTCTCTGTTTTTTGTCCAAGTTCTTCCGGCGGACGACGTGAAGCCGGGTTTGTCTGCGGACAAAAAAGTGATTAAGGCGAAAGATGCCGAAGGAAGTTATACGGCAGGTCTCACCATCACCGCTCCCGGCGATTGGACGGCGGAATTGCCGAAAGGCATCGTCACCTTTAAGCCGACTTCGGGAAAAGCCGGCAGACACGGACTCAACCTGCACATTTTTTCAAACAGTGAATTGGCGGAAAGAAAAACGGCGATTCGCATTAAGTGCGGCGAGGAAGTGCTGGAAATCCCGGTCGAACAGGAAAAAGTTCACGACCGGCTTGTTACTCACACCGATCAAATGAATCTCTGTGATCTCGGCTTGCCCCGCGACCTGCGGATTACGTCTTCTTATGACTGGAAAATAACCAGCAGTGATGAGTGGCTGAAACCGGCAGAAACAAAAGGTTTGCCGGGATTGACGTTTCTCAAAATCGCCGCGGACGCAAACGAAACCGGAGAAGAACGCACCGGCACGCTGACGATTGCGTTTACGGTTATTCCTGCCGGCGGCGAAAAAACTGTCAAGGTTACGGTGACGCAGGGCAAAAAGGGTGATTACTGGAATCACGGCGAAGTGCTTTGGATTAACAAACATAAAAAGGGCAACGGCGTACCGGTTTTCATTGTCGGTGACGGTTTTGATCGGGAGGACTTGAAAAAAGGGGGGCTTTGGGAAACCGTCGGACGGCAACTTGCCGCAACGCTGATTCGGGAAATGGTTTTTAAAGACCTTTACGAAGATTATATCGACATCGGAGTTTACATGGCAGAGTCGAAAGAACGCGGTGTCGAAGCGAGTGATTACCGGAATTACATTCCGCGGCGGGATACGGCATTCGGTGCGAGTCAGTGGGGGCGGTACAACGGAGGAAAAGTACGCCGTGAACTTTCTCAAATACCGGGAGTGAATAAGGGGGCAATCCGTTTTTGCTTTATGGCAAACGGTCCTTTCGGCGGCTGGGCTTATCTCAACGATAATGCGTTTATGACACTCACGCAGGCAGGCGAGGGATACTGGACGGCTCACGAATTTCTCGGACACGCTTTCAGCGGATTGCGTGACATTTACAACGGCGATGCCAATGAAAGTTATGATCTTGTTGACAAAACAAATGATCCTGAAAAGGTGAAATGGGCACCGCTGCTGAAGATTGAGGAGTACACCAAAGCCGGAGTCGGTATTCACGAGTACCGTTCCCGTCAGGGCTGCTACCTTGCCGAACCGCAAAATTACTCCACGATGCAGGGGGGAAATACATACTTTACGGTGATGGAGCGGTTTCATCTTTGGAAATACATTTTGCGGACGGCGGGTGAACCGGCGGAGAATTTGACGCTTGAACAGTTCATTGAATTTGACAAGCCGCGATATGCCGGCAAGCGGGACAAGTATCCGCAGTGGTATGAAGGTGCGAGACCGAAAGAGTGGTGGAACGATCTCTGGAAGGTTGAAGTCGGCGATTAATGCCGGCAATTCTTGCCGGACAGACATTTGAAAGCGGCGGGCAAAGACATCGGAAAAATGCCCTTACATAAAATCAGGCGTTTCGCTACAATGGCGGAACGGTGAGGAAATAAATAATGGGGGTGTTTTTACTGGCGTTCTTTTTCACAGTGCTGCTGCCCTTTGGAGAAGGAGTGCTGCTGGCTCTGTTGTTGCGGGAAGTCCATTTGCGTCATCCTTTGCCGCTTGGCGGACGGATTCCGACAGGAAAGTCCCCGCAGGTCAAAGAACCGCAGACGGTACAAAATCCTCCGCCTGCCGCAGTTCCGTCTCCTGCCGAACCGGCAGAAACCGTTTCTTCTACGGATCTGCCGCCGGAAACCGAAAACGTCACGCAGCCCAATAGCAGCGTTTTCGATAATACGGCATCCTTATCCGCCACATTGCAGATTCAGGAAGTTCTGAATGCCATGACGGCTCCCGATCCCGCCATTTTGCCGCACGATATGGAAAAACGAATCGAAGCGTCTTCGCAACCGGATACCGCCCGAATGCAGGAACGCAATTTCGGCGGCGATATGGACGACGATGATTTGGCAGCGTTGGAAGCAGCACTGCCGGGACCAAAACCGGCAGCAAAAATTGACTTTGCAGCAGACATCGAACCGGAATCACAGCCGGCTGACAACATTTCACCGATGGCAAAGGAGTTGCTCGGCGAGAATTTCGACTTTGAGACGCTGGAATCCAATGCACTGAATTCCCGCCGGGACGAGATGCCCGCCGCCGACATTCCTGACAATGAATTCCCCGCCGCCGAAGATGTGTCCGCAGAGAGACCTGCGGAAATACCGCCGTCTATGCCGGTACAAGAGAACGGCAGCGGAGTGGTGCAGGTTTTATGTTCGCCGGCAACAGATATTCTGCCGTCGTGGGAAAAAACGGAAGAAGATCAAACGGTTCTGCCGGCTTTCCTGCCGAACTGGGTGCAGGAGTGCGATGCGGCAGCGGTTATGCCGGCAGAAAACAGCGGGCAATTCTTTTTCACCGAAGAAATGCGTCCGATGTTTGTCCGCAAAAAGAAAACGTCGTAACGAATGTTTAACGGACATTTCGGCTTTGCCGTTTCTTACGGCAATGATTCCGCCTGTAATTTTTGCAGGACAGCGGCGTGCAGTTTGCCGTTGGTTGCCACTCCTTCTTTTCCGAAGATGGTGCGGTTTCCTTTCCAGTCGGTAAAACAGCCGCCCGCTTCTTCGAGAATCACCGGCAGCGGTCCCGCATCCCATTCGGACATCTGCGGATCAACCATAATGTCTGCTCTGCCGGTTGCCGTGAGCAGATAACCGTAAGCATCGCCCCACGTCCGTGTCAGTTTTACGCTTCGTTCCAGATTGCGGTAAGCGTTTTGCCGGTTTGTTTTAGAAAACGTCAAGACCTCGCTCGTGACAAAACATGCTTCGGACAATTCCGTACATGAAGACACCTTACACGGCACAGGATGCGGATTTTGTTTCGATTCCAGCCATGCGCCTTGCCCGCGTCCTGCCCAAACGAGTTCGCCGAGAGCCGGTGCTGAAATTATGCCGCCGGTTATTTCGCCGCCGTATTCCAAACCGATCAGTGTGGTATAAAGCGGAACGCGATGGATAAACGATTTTGTTCCGTCAATCGGATCAAGATACCAGCGGAAGCCGCTTGTCCCTTCGGTGCGTGGAAATTCCTCGCCGAAAACGGCATCGTTGGGGAACTGTCCGGCGATTTGCTGCCGGAGAAATTGTTCGGTTTCCCGGTCGGCAGCGGTAACCGGCGAGAAGTCCTCTTTCTGTTCAATGGCGAGATCCGTTTGGTAAAAATAACGCAGCGTGAGGGACCCTGCCTGTCCGGCAAGATGCCGGGCAAAGGCAAGACGCGATTGACATTCAGCGGCGGGGAAATGCTGCCGGGACATAGAAAAACAGGCGGGAAAATAGTCGCTGCCGGAACGGACAAATTGTCCTTGCTTAATTTCCGCATTATACCACCATTGCGGCTTGGCGTGTCCGTGCGGAACGGATATTTTGATAACAAATAGTTAGGATAGTGCGGGTTAGAAGGGCTGCTCTATCCTAACACCTTAAAATTTTCGTGTCAGTGAAAAACTGTATCCGGCACTGAACGGTCGATCATGACCGGTCAACGGGAAAAAAACCGTATTTTGCAGCGTTGTCCTGCCGAAAACCGCCGGCACACCCGCCGATGCCGAAAGCACCGATTCGGAACTCCGAAGCGGACTCACAAAGACCGAATTCACGCCGTCCGTCAGTTGATACAGCGGCGTGCCGTCCGTAACCACCGCATAATCCACTTCAGCAAACAAACCCAGACGGCCCGGCTTTGCCCGGTCATCGCTGCGGTAAATCCAGCGTCCGGCTTGAATTCCGGCACGAACCGCCTGCTGTCCTTCTGCTTTCATCCGCCTGCGGTCTATCATCACTAAATTTTCCTTAAAAGGAATGTCTGCCTGTACAACAAATTGACCGAATTTTTTATCGTCAGGATGCCATTGGACTCCAAGGAACGAAACGAAATAGTACAGATTGTTTTCCATCACCGACGGTCCCACCGCCGACCGGCAGTCCTCCGCAGTCGGGATCATCACACCGGCACCGCCGGTCAGCGTCCAGCGGGAGTTCCGCTTCAATACCTGTTTGACAAAAACGGAAACATTGCCGAGTTCCGCCGAAGCGGCTGTTTCTCTGCCGCGGGTTTGCCCCGATGCAAACTGATAAAACAACGGTACACGAATTTCGGCAGACGAGGACTTGAGAACCTTCCATTCCAGCCCGAAGGAAAATTGTTCCGCTCCCCGATTTTCGTAATAGGGAATTCTGCCGGTACGGTCAATCACCGCCGCATTATTCCAATGCCGGTAATCCGCCCAAATACGCGTCTGGACTTCGGCGTTAAAATGTTCAATCACATTCGGACGGCTCATAAACATTGTCGGCAAGGCAAACCGCATCGCATCGCCGTCATCGGCTCCGACCCAATAATTGCTGAACCAAGCGGCACCGCCTGACATCTCCGGCACGCCGCAAAACTTGCCGCACGTGTGATGCCCTGTTTGATTTTCTCCGCAGACGGGATCGCATGCCGCCGGATCGCACGTCTCTGTCTCTTTGTGATCGAACCGTGCAAGCCGCCGTCCGCACGGTTCCGGCAGCGGTTCAAGATGCGGAAAATGAGCGGAAAATCGTTCTTTCATAGCCGTTTTGATTTCTGCTGCCGGCGGATAAACGTCGGGGAGAGGTTCTTTCGGCATATCTGACAATGCGGCTGCTGATACCGACGGCGGCGGAGGCGGAGGTAATCTTTGTCCGCCCATTTGGATTACCGGTGCAGACAGATCGCTGATAACCGGAGTGATGACGGCGACGCTGTCCGTTTCGGGAGCGAGACCGGTAATTTTTTTGGTTTCGTCAATTTCGGGTGCCGGCGGGATCATGGCTTGCGGCGGTCTCGCCGGAATGTACGGCTCGCAAAGCCGCACCTGAAGGCAATGGTTATCGTTTTTGACATCCGCCGGAACGGAATGAGCCACGTTCACAACTCCGTCCGGCGGAACCTTTTCCGCAGCCGGCTGCGGCGAATCCGCAGCGGACGGCGATTCGGCAAGTATCCACTGAATATCGGCTTCAGCCGGTTTGCGGTAGGCGTTGACAACCTCCGCCGAAAACACTGGCATCATATTGCCGCAAAGGAGACCGGACAGGAAAATACCGGCGGCGGCAGGTAAAAAATCACGAATGATCATTTTTTTCTTTATTTGGTACGCGGATCGCGGTTCAAGACAACCGCACGGAATCACCGCATTGGGGGGTGGGAGTATCTATCGTCACATAAAATAGTAAAACTTTAACGGTTTTAATGATATTTCCGGTTTTGCCGAAATACCGGAACGCCATACATTGCGGAACATCTTTTCAATTTTCGCGGTCATCGCTGTCCGCATTTTTGATCATACGCAGAAAGTGCGGCATATCGGGGCAGCGTTTGTTCATGTCCGGCTCAATACAACTGTGGATCGCTTTGGCAATGACCGGGTGAATCTGCGGACGGTATTTGGTAATCGGTGCCGGTGTTTCGCTGTGCGACATGGCTGCCTTTGCCGATGCGGTCGGATCGTCCGAACTGCCCCGCGGCCACGGCAATTCATTCGTAAACATTTCATACATCGTTACGCCGAAAGAAAAAATGTCCAGCCGGATGTCCGTTGATTTGCGGCGGACAAGTTCCGGTGCCATATAATTTGCCGTTCCCGTCCGGTTGCCGGGATCGGTAAACGGCGGCTGATTCGGCAGCGTTAAACCGAAATCAGTCAGTTTTAAGACCGAAGCATCGCCGGAAAACAAAAGGTTGCGAGGGCAAATATCGTGATGAATAAATCCTTTCTTGTGGACTTCGGCGAGGGCTTCGGCAACCTGACGCATATAAAAAGTACGCGAACCCGCCATCATATCGTGCGGAATCAGCAGCACGTTATTCAAACCGGTTCCTTCAAGATATTCCATAATCAGGTATTGCTCGCCGTCTGTCGTGAGTCCCTGATCCAGCGTTTTGACAATGTAAGGGTGATCGAAAAGAATCGAAATTTCCCCTTCAGTCGGTTTGCGGACTCCTTTCCACCGGGCATCGATCTTCTGCGTGATCTGCATGTCCAGAATTTTTACGGCAACGAGTTGACCGGTTTCTTTGTCGCGCGCCTTATAAACCTGCGACATCGTACCTGAAATCGCTTCCTGAAGTAAATCGTACCGTTTCCGGTAATCCAGTTTTTTTTTGCCGAACAACTGTTTGAAGAAAGACATAGCGTCCATTATACAATATCCGGCGGCAAGTTTTTACAGCCATGTTTTCACGTTTTTTGACAGAAGGGACAGGAGTCCGTGCCGGACAGGTATGAATTGCAGGGGAAGAAGACGGCAGACCGCAGCAGAGGGGGAAAAGACGGCAGAAGAGAAATTCTCTTTCTTGCTGCTGTCTGCAATCTGCCGTCTGCCATATCATTTCTGCCGTCTTTGTCTCTTGCAAATCCGCTGCCGTTTGTTATATTCAACGCCGCAGAGTCCTTCTCTGTATATTATGTATACTATATTACATACGATAGGGTATACTATATGCATCTCACTCCTTATTCCTCTCACCACTGATTAAACAATGACTGAAACCCTGAAACAATCCCTTGAAGAATCTCTTAAAAAACGGCGGACTTATTATGCCCTGAAGGCGGAATCGCCGCTCGCCGATGCGGAAATCGAAGAGAAAATCAAAACTGCTCTCCTGAATGTTCCGTCTGCATTCAACTCGCAGTCCAGCCGCATCGTCCTGCTGCTGGGGGAGCATCATGCGGCACTTTGGCAAATCGTCAAAGATGTGCTTAAAAAGAAAGTTCCCGCCGAAGCATTCCCGAAGACCGAAGCGAAAATCAATAACTGTTTCGCTGCCGGATACGGGACCATTCTTTTTTTCGAGGACATGCCGACTGTGGAGGGACTGCAAAAAAGTTTTCCGCCCTATGCGGCGAATTTTCCGGTTTGGTCGCAGCAGACCTCGGCGATGCATCAGTTGGCGGTCTGGCTTCTCCTTGAAGAAGCCGGATTCGGAGCGTCTTTGCAGCACTATAACCCTGTCATTGACGATGAAGTGCGGCACAGGTGGAATCTGCCGGAAAATTGGCTGCTGATTGCCCAGATGCCTTTCGGTCTGCCTGCTGCCGAACCGGACGCGAAAGATTATCAGCCGCTTGAAGAACGCTTCAAAGTATTCCGGTAAATCCTGTTCATCCCATTAAAAAATCGGAGCAGACGGCAGTTCGCAGACCGCAGCAGAGGAGGAAAAGACAGCAGAAGAGGAATTCTCTTTCTTGCTGCCGTCTGCAAACTGCCGTCTGCCGTCTCATTCCTGCCGTCTGCTATCTCTAAACTGTCTATCTTTCTTCTGCCGAATGGATCGATTCAAAATACTGCCGGATGACGCGGCGTTGTTCCGGCGGAATGAGTTCCGACCGGAGAACGTCTTCGGTTTCTTTCCGGTATCCGCTGCGCTGTTTCCCGGAATGAGCCGTTTCCTTTTGTTTCTCTCCGGGCAGTCCGGCAGTGAGAACGGTTTCGGTATCCGCCGTTCCCTCTCCGTCCATGCCGCTGACCATTTTTTTGTTACGAATACTGTTCAGCGAGGTCTCTTCTCCCTGATCCGGCGTACCGCCGACAAGTTGTCCCGGCTTTTGCCCTTGTCCCTGTCCCGATGCACAAAGAGAACTCTGTGCCGAACCGCAGGAATCTTTTTTCGGACACGAACCGCACGCCGATGCACATTCCGATTTGCATAATCCCAATTTTGCCAGCGCACAATTCAGTTTATCGCATACCCCTTTCCTTGCACATTGTTTGCGACATTCACCGGCAAACTGACACGCCGTTTTCCGGCACTCCTCCGCATCCGCCTTCTTCATGCTTTCGGCAAGTTTTCTTGTTAACTGCGCCAGTTGCGTCTGTCTGCGCTGTTCGGTTTTCTCTGCGGCGTGCGAAAGTTCTTTGCTGACCGTTTCCCGCTCGCGGCGCGTCATACCGGCAAAATCCATGCGTTCCCATTCTTCCGCGGCTTTTTCGAGATTTCCTTCTTTGATCGCCGCCGCCGTCTGCCGTGATGCGGCGGCATTTTCCAATGCACCGGCAATGTCCCGCAGCGATGCGTCGGCCGCCGCGGAATGAAACGCTTCTATCGTTTGCCGGAGAGTTTGTTCCATTTTGGTCATTGCCGCCAGTGATTCTTCCGGGTCGGCGGCAGTTTGTTCCAGAGAACGCATGAACTGCTGCATGCCCGTATTCAGTTTTTGCAATTCTTCGTCATCGGGAGCGGCAGCGGCAAGTCCGGCAAGCGGTGCGAGAACGTCTTCCCGGAGTTGCTCTGTCAGTTGCACAACCGTTTCGTTGGAAGACGGAGTATATTGATTCTGTCCGGCAGTTTCCGGCAATGCGGCGCATGCGGCTGCGGATAAAAACGTTACAATAACTGCCGGAAAAAAGTCGCCCGGCAGTTTGTAAGGACTCACGGATTGCGGCATGATTTTTTCGGCATACACTTCTGCATCGGCAAGTTGAATCTGTTCGAGCGTTGTTTTTGATTCTTTCGCGCGGAATTGATATGCGGTCAGAATCCGGTCTTTTAATTGGTAATGTTCATCAATTTTACGGGCGGTGCTGTCTGCATTAAGCGGTGCGGTGAAGACGGCGGCGCATCCGCCGAAAATGCCTGCCGCCAAAGCGTATCCGAAATACGTCTGAAGCGGTATGGTTTCGGCACCGGCAAGATACATGCCGCTGCCGAAAAGCAGGAATATCACCATCGCAAAAAAAATGCCGGTGGAAACGGAATTGAAAACACACTGAATCCGGCTCCGGCGGAGAACGCTGTTAATTTTTTGTATCATGGTTTTTATCAGGTTGATTGTTGTAACGGAAATGATCGGACGGAAACGCCCGGAAATCAATGCTGCCGGAATATCAGGGCTTGATTTCAATTGTCATGTTTCGGTTTCCTTCAGGGGCAATGGTGATCTCAATACCGGAAGTGCGGGGATTGGCCAATTTGTCCGGCAGGGAATTTTTGTATTCCGGCTGTCCTGATTTGACCGGCTCGTTATCTGTTTCGCCATCTGTTTCGATTGTCCTGTCCGGGTTTTCTTTGGCTTTCATTTGTTCCAGTTTTTTTGCGTCTGCCGGTGTTTTCGGAACGTGTTTCACAACGGAAACATGATACTCGCCGGGCAGAACGCCTTG
>JAIRPZ010000059.1 GCA_031256755.1 Planctomycetaceae bacterium | reverse complement strand
AGACGCTTGGTGAAGCCGCCCGCATCCGGCTTGTGCTTTCTGAAGCGGAAAAACCGGAAGAAACAGCGGTCTCTCCGCAAAATTCGTATCTGGAAAACCGGGAACGCTATTTCGCCGCTTTGGAAAATCCGCTCGTTGCGGAAATCCAAAAAGTGTTCGGTGTAAAAGTGAAGGATGTCCGGTAGAGCGGCGGTGTCCTTGTCCATGAGTTTTGAATGTGCTTCCGAGCCAGAAACAAAAGCCAAAAATTGAAATGTTTTTGTGAAACGATAAAAACAAGCAGAAAAAATTATTCAGCACTTTTGCCGGAAAATATTGGCAGGATTCTCAATTATCCGTAATCCCCTTTTCGGTTCTTTTCCATTACAATATCTGCATGCGGACGATTGCGATGACAATGGGAGATGCTGCCGGTGTCGGACCGGAAATTATTGCCGGTGCGTGGAAGCATTTATGTCAGATTCCCGATTGCCGCTGCGTGGTTTACGGACATCCTGAAATGATGCGGCGTGCGGCTGCACTTCGGGGGGAAAGTTCCGAAATCCGCTGCGTGCCATGCTGTTCCGATGATGTTGCCGAAGTCCCCGCCGGTCAAATTGATGCACGGGCGGGACTTGCCGCCTATCAATGTATCGTCCGGGCCATCGCAGACGCAAAAAACGGCAAAGCGGATGCCGTGGTAACCGCCCCGATTCACAAAGCAGCATTAAATCTTGCCGGTTTTCATTATCCGGGACATACGGAGATTTTCGCGGAACAGTGCGGCGTGAATGATTTTGCAATGATGCTTTATCTCGGTGCCGGCGAAAATATACAAGGAGAATTCGGGCTTGCCGTTGTTCATGTGACGCTGCATACAGCGATGAAAACGGTTTTCGATCAGATTACGGCGGAATCCGTATCGGCGAAAATTGTTCTCGCCGACCGGTTTATGCGGACAATGATCGGCGGCAAACGTCCGCCGCGGATCGGTGTTTGTTCGCTGAATCCTCATGCCGGCGAAAACGGTCTTTTCGGCGATGAAGAGATTCGGATCATCCGTCCGGCAGTGCGGCACGCCGTGGAAAACGGGATTCTTGCCGAAGGTCCGAAACCCGCGGATACGATAATGATTGATGCCAAAAACGGACAGTACGATGCCGTGGTAGCGATGTTCCACGATCAGGGACATATTGCTCTGAAACTGCTGGGAATGCACCGGGCAGTGAACATCACGCTTGGGCTTCCGATCATTCGGACGAGTGTTGCCCATGGAACGGCTTTTGACAAAGCATGGCAGGGAACCGCTTTGACGGGCAGTTTCATCGAAGCGGTCAACACGGCGGTTAAGTTGGCAGCGGTAAAACGGTAATGACTCCGCAACGAAAGGAATAAACACGAATCGCACGAAGTCATCGCCGGACAGCATCAAGTTTTCCTTTTTTACTTCATATACGGTATCTCGGTTTTGACGGCGGGACTCACGTCAACTTCAAGCATTTTCGTTTTCCCGTCGACATTCACGGTCAGCGGCGTTGCGGCGGCATCACCAAATTTGACCTCGACAAACGACCAACTCCGCACCGTTATTTTGTCCGCCGCCGGGGAGAGCGGTGATACTGTCATAGACAGCGGTGAGTTCGGTGTAAGGAAAGAGGAAGAAATCCGGTGACCATTGGGTAAACTTGACCGTGTTTTTTCCTTGCATCATGATCGGACCGCAGCCCGGCGGCAGTTCTTCTTTGGCAAGGTGATGATTATGCAGGGCGATGCCGATTTGCTTGAAGTGGTTGCTGCACTGCATCCGGCGTGCGACTTCGCGGGCTGCCTGAATGGCGGGCAAGAGTAAAGCGATGAGCATGCCGATAATGGCG
Source organism: Planctomycetaceae bacterium (assembly GCA_031256755.1). Lineage (GTDB taxonomy): Bacteria > Planctomycetota > Planctomycetia > Pirellulales > Thermoguttaceae > WRKP01. Next base: position 17,069 of record JAIRPZ010000059.1, on the reverse strand, counting down.
ATCACGACCAAGAGTTCGACGAGCGTGAAGCCCGAATTGGAATGGCGAAAGCGGGGGACGCATGTCCCCCGTTGTTTTCGGACAATTTTTTTGACAGCAATTTCGGCGGTGCGCTAAAAATCCGCGGTCTATCCGTTCTTCTTGGCAAAATCAACCATAAAGTCCCGAAGAGCGATCACTCCTTCTCTCGGCATCGCATTGTAAATCGAAGCCCGAAGTCCGCCGACACTGCGATGACCGGCAAGGGTTGTCAAACCCGCTGATTTTGCCTCCGTTTCAAATTTCTTGTCCAACTCTTCAGACGGCAGCCGGAAAGGAACGTTCATTATGGACCGGAATTCTTTGTCAGCGTGTCCTTTGTAGAAACCGCCGGAATTGTCAATCGTCTCGTAAAGCAATGCCGCCTTTTCTTTATTGAACGCGTGAACTTTTTCAAGACCGCCCATCTCATTCAGCAGCCACTCCGTAACGAGTTTGACCATATAAATCGCAAAGCAAGGGGGGGTGTTGAGCATCGATTTTTGTTCTGCAATTTTTTTGTAATGCAGCAGCGACGGCAGCGTATCCGGCGACCGCTCAACCAAGTCGTCCCGAATAATCACCACCGTCACACCTGCCGGTCCGAGATTTTTCTGGGCGCAGGCGTAAAGCAGTCCGAATTTCGTGATGTCAGCCGGTCGGCAAAAGATGTCCGACGAGGAATCGCAAACGAGCGGCACGCTGCCGGTATCAGGAAACGTTTGATACTGCACCCCCTCGATGGTCTCATTGGAACAGATATAGACGTAAGCGGCATCGGGATTGATTTTGTATTCCGAAGCGGCGGGTTTCCGCTTGTAGGAGACATCTTTGCCGTCCCAAATCGTGTTGACTTTGCCGGCAATTTTTGCTTCGGAGGCGGCTTTTTTCGTCCATGAACCGGTGATAATGTAATCAGCCGATTTGCTGCCGAGTAAATTCATCGGAATCATGCCGAATTGAAGCAATGCGCCGCCTTGCAGAAAGAGAATTCGGTAATGTTCGGGAACGTTTAGCAGTTTTCGGATATTCGTTTCGGCACCGTTGATGATCGGCTCGAATTGTTTCGAGCGGTGAGAAATTTCCATAACGGATGCACCGGCACCGGGCAGACAAAGGAGTTCTTCCTGTGCTTTTTTTAAGACAGAAACGGGCAGCACGGCAGGACCGGCGGAAAAGTTGTACAAACGCTGTTCAGTCATAGGATAGTAATGATTGTCAATAAAAATGGTGAGTACAAGGTGAATTTGATTATAACAGAAAAGCGGCCGTAAGTCACCACGCCGCCAAGTTTTCCTCTTGCTGGACAATTTTCCCCCCTTTCCGTTTCCTGCTGTTGACAATTCTCCGGCTTCAGGGTATACTTCCTATGTATACGTCATGTCGGCGTAGTTATTTCAACCCTCATCCGTTAAGGAGAATCCTATGAACAGGACAGAACGATCACACACGGGCAAAGCCCAAACAAATGTCGCAACAACGAGCGGGAAACATCTGTTCCCCGCCGCCGGTTTCACAACCGGAATGACCGGCAAAACCCTTACAAACGCTCAAATGCATAGGAAAATAGGCAAAAGAACGGGGGGGGGTTGCGTTCGAAACAGCGTTAACAGTGTAAGCACTGTTTCCCGCCCTCAATCTGCCCGTCCGGCAAGGACTGTTTTCCGCTCTTTCGCCAACTCTCCGGCGTTTACATTGGTCGAACTTTTGGTCGTGATCGCTATTATCGGCATGTTGATCGCCTTACTCTTACCGGCAATTCAGGCAGCCCGCGAGGCCGCACGGAAAATGCAGTGCCAGAGCCACATCAAGCAAATCGGGCTTGCCTGCCATAATCACCATAACGCACAAGACCGCTTGCCGCCGATGCGGGGCGGCGACCCGGAAGGATATGAAAAGACACTGAAAACGTGGGATATGAGTACTTCCGACCGGTGCGGAGTCCGTTTTCACCTCCTTCCTTATATCGAGCAGCAGGCACTTTTTGAAGTCGGACATCAGCAAACAGACATTGGCGTGTTCGTCAATTTATCGGTGACGGATTCTCCGGTTTTCCGCTGTCCGTCCGACGGCGGGAGCAACGGAACAGTCAATTATTATTTTTTTATCAGCGACCGGATTCATTATCCGCAACTTAAAAATACTAGTTACAAGTCATACGACCTAGCCAGCGGCTGTTTTCTCAACGGCCGATGGTATGCTGATAGTGGCACTGACGGCGGCTATACGGACAAGAAACCCGGTTTTCGGGGCATTGGTCTGGAAGCGATTACAGACGGCACGAGCAACACGATGGGCATTTCCGAAGGAGTCAGGCAGCAAACCCTCCGCGGATTCGGTGCCTGCTGTTACGGTGGTGCACCCAACGTAGCCTACCCGGCAGGCGTGGTACCCGTTTTTAATAAGACAACCAAGGAATACATTGCGGCGTGTAAGGATTGGGGGCGGCTTGATCGCGGCAGCCGGATGTTTGACGGAGCATTGAAGTTCAGCGCAGTGATGGCTGCCGCTCCGCCGAACAGTGTGCTTTATGCGACAGGTAGTGACGATGCAATGAATACCGGGCAGTTTTTACTCTCGCCGACATCGTACCATTCCGGCGGTGTCATGATCGGCTTGATGGACGGTTCGGTACGGTTGATCACGGATAGTATTGATGTCGGCAATCAGAGTGCCGGCTACAACGATTATCCTGTGCAAAACAGCAATCCGAGTCCTTACGGCATTTGGGGCGGCATGGTCACCAAAGCCGGCGGAGAAAGCGTCGCACCGTAATAAATTAGTTTGCAGACCGCAGATTGCAGACGGCAGCAGAAAAGATTCTCTCTTGCTGCCGTCTTCCTGATTATCAATTTTCAATTCAAAGAACAACTTTTAACCATCACAAATACATGAGAACATTAACAATCCTGACGCTGCTGATAATTGTTACATTATTTTCCGTTTCGTGCAGCCGCAAACCGGACAGAGGCACCGTTCCGGTTAAGGTGACGATACGTTACAACGGCGAGCCGGTCAACGAGGCGATTATCGTTTTCTCTTCGCCGCAGCATTATGCGAGCGGCTTGACGGACAAGTCGGGCGTTGCAGAAATGGAAACGTTTACGCTGAAAGACGGGGCGATTCCTGACGAGTACAAAGTCGCTGTTTCCAAAACGGAACTGATTGAAAAACTTGACACGAAAAAGCCAGCAGGAGAAAACGTCATCAGTTCGGAAACGAAGTATCACATTCCGGCAAAGTATAGCACGGCGGAAACGAGCGGCTTGACCGTCAACGTGACCAAAGAAGGAAAGAACGAATTCGTGTTCGAGTTAGAATAACACCTTTCACGGATTTTCCCGCCCGGTGTCAGACGCACGGCGGGAATAACGAATCGAACATGGGACAACTCGCCTTTTTATGCTGCACACGCACCTTGCGGTGCATGCACAAAACAATAATTGTCAGACCATCGGCATGACAATGTAAACATAACCGTCGCCTGCCGCCATTTTGATCGGGTCTCGGCCCTCTTTTTCCTTCGGCAGGAAGACCGCCATGTCATTTTCGGTACCCATTCCTTTAAGGACATCCGTCATATATTTCGGGTCAATTTTGGTCTGTTTCTTCGTCCCGTCGTAGGAAATCGGGATTTCGATTTTGGAACTTCCGACTTCCCGCCCCTGGGCTTGCAGAATAAGTTTGCCTTTCTCAAACACGAAGACAACACCGGAATCACTTTCCGAAGTGGTAATCATAGCATTGCTGACACCTTCCAGCAAAACGCCCGCCGCAATGGTGACCGGCTGCTCATCGTCCGTTTGCGGAATCGTCTTTTCCCAATTCGGGAACCGTCCTTCCACTAACCGGGAAAAAAACGTGATGTGCTTGTATTGAAAAATGGCTCTGTTAGCGGAAACGGCAATTTTCACGTTTTCGTCATCGTTGTCCAATGCCCGGTCAATCAACTTGAGAACCGGAATCGGCAGGATGGCTTGTTCCGCCTTGTGACTGCCGACGCATTCGCCGGTTCCTCTTTGCCATGCAAGCCGCCGTCCGTCTGTTGCCACGGCATCAATGTTTTCACCGATCATACGGAAGTATACGCCGTTGAGTGCGTACCGCTGTGAATCCTGATCGACCGCAAAAACGGTGCGGCGGATCATTTCCTTGAAGGTTTTCGCCGGTATTTCATGATAGGCATCCGCATCGAAGGTCTCAATATCGGGAAATTCATCCGGCGACTGGGTTTCCAATTCAAATTCGCGTCGGTCGCCTTTGACGGTTGTTTTAGCGGCATCGCTTTCGAGATCGAGGCGGTCATCTTTGGAGAGGGCGAGGATTTCTCTGAGCCGTTTGGTGGGGAGAATGGCTTCTCCGTTGTTCACGACATCGCAGTTCTCGCAAAAAACACGGACACCGATTTCCGTATCGGTTGCCTGCAAAAGCACGCCGTTTTTTTTGTCGGCAGAGACTTTCACATTTTGCAGGATAGGTCTGATATCGCGGACAGCCGCTGCTGCGGCGGCGATCTGAAAATTCTGGGAAAATTCTTTGGGGTCAAATTGGATGTGCATAAGCCGCTTGGACATAATTAAAGGTTCTGTTCGGGTTTCTGGTTCCGTGACATTTCGGCGTGATTGTATCCGTTTTTTGATAAATTGCAACGGGATGACTCCGGTTTTTATTTCCGCCGGTTCTGCCGGACAGAGAAATCATTGAAAATTGATAATAGGGAAAATTAGAAATGAAGAATAAAACCGTACACAGCATTTTCTTTAACATAATTATCAATTCTCTATTTTCAATTTTTTTGCCCGTTCAGCAGGACTGCCATTTTGGCAGACCGCTCTTTTTTCATCATTTGTAACAGATTGATATAAAACAACTTGCGTCAATTTTTTGTTTTGGCACAATGTTTGCTCTAAAATAGAGATAATCGAACAAGACCAAAAATTCGCACAAAAACCATATAAAAGGAGACACACAAATGGCTGGTGAAAAAATTATCGGAATTGACCTCGGAACGACCAACTCGGTTGTTGCCGTGATGGAAGGAAAAGACGTGAAAGTGATTCCCAATGCGGAAGGCAACCGGCTTACGCCCAGCGTTGTCGCCTTCACCGACAGCGGCGAAAACCTTGTCGGCGAACCCGCCCGGCGGCAAGCCGTTACGAATCCGAAACGCACCGTCGCCTCCATCAAGCGTTTCATGGGACGGCGGCACGGCGAGGTGGCCTCCGAAGAAAAAATGGTTCCCTACGCCGTTGTCGGAAGTTCTGAAGAATATGTCAAAGTGGACATTGACAGCAAAAAATATACGCCGCCGGAAATTTCCGCAATGACGCTCCGCAAACTGAAAGAATCCGCCGAAGCGTACCTCGGACATAAAGTCAACAAAGCGGTCATTACCGTTCCCGCCTACTTCAACGATGCCCAGCGGCAGGCAACAAAAGATGCCGGTCAAATCGCCGGTCTCGAAGTGGCACGTATCATTAACGAACCGACCGCCGCTTCTCTTGCCTACGGTCTAGACAAAAATGTCAATCAGAAAATCGTGGTCTTTGACCTCGGCGGCGGAACATTTGACGTTTCCTGCCTCGAAGTGGCGGACGGCGTTTTTCAGGTATTGAGTACAAACGGCGATACTCATCTCGGCGGAGACGATTTTGACGAAGTGCTGATTAACCACGTTGCGGAACAATTCAAGTCCGAGCAGGGAATTGACCTGCGGAAAGATGCAATGGCGTTGCAGCGGTTGCAGGAAGCGTGTGAAAAAGCAAAACGGGAATTAAGTTCCTCGCAGCAAACAGACATTAACCTGCCGTTCATCACCGCAGACCAAACCGGTCCGAAACATTTACAGGTGAAACTGACACGGTCGAAGTTTGAACAGTTGACGGATCATCTCGTGGAACGCTGCCGCGGTCCGGTGATGCAGGCATTGAAAGATGCAAATCTTGCCACTTCGCAGATTGATGAAGTGGTGCTTGTCGGCGGTTCGACACGGATTCCGAAGGTGCAGGATATGGTGCGTGCGATTTTCAATAAAGACCCGCACAAAGGAGTCAATCCTGACGAAGTGGTGGCGGTCGGAGCGGCGATTCAGGGAGCAGTGCTTGCCGGCGAAGTGCGGGACGTTTTGCTCTTGGATGTCACGCCGCTGTCGCTTGGTATCGAAACGCTCGGCGGCATTATGACGAAACTGGTTGAGAGAAACACCACCATTCCGACTGAAAAGAAGCAGGTTTTCAGCACGGCGGACGACAACCAGACGGCGGTCACGATTAAAGTGTATCAGGGAGAGCGTGAAATTGCGGCTCACAACCGGCTGCTGGGACAGTTTAATTTGGAAGGGCTTCCGCCGGCACCGCGAGGCGTGCCGCAGATTGAAGTGTCGTTTGATTTGGATGCCAACGGTATCCTGAATGTTTCGGCACGGGATTTGGGAACGAAAAAGGAAACAAAAGTCCGAATCGAGCAGTCGTCCGGTTTGTCGAAAGAAGAGATCGAAAAGATGCAGCGTGATGCCGAAGCCCATGCAGCCGAGGACAAGGAACGGCGTGAATTAGTCGAGGCGAAAAACAATGCGGAGAGTATGTGTTTTCAGTTGGAAAAACTGCTGAAAGAACATGATGCTTCGCTGAACCAAACCGATAAGGATGCCATCAACGCTGCCATTGGCCGGGTTCGGGAAGCGGCAGCGACAGACGATTTGTCGAAGATCAAATCGGCAACAGAACAGTTGGAGCAGGCATCGCATGCGATGAGTAAGGCGATGTATGAGGCGGCCGCGGCATCTAAAGCGGGTGCTTCGGCGGCGGAGTCAATGGGTGCAAATCCGAATGCCAAAGGCGATGACGATGCAATTGATGCAGAGTTCGAAGTCAAAAAGTAAAGGGGCATTTTGAGATTCGATGCATCACCTTTTCCGAGTTCCCGCATAACACCGGGAACTCGTTTTTTATTCCTCTTGCCGCTCGGTTAAATAATCCCACAACAACATCGTGAAAAGGGCATAAAAAAACAGGAACCCTGTGGAATGAACGCTTACTGTACTCAATTTATAAAAACGGTATTCTTCTTTTGTAACCTTTCCGATAATTTTTGGCTGGAATGGAGTCCTCCGATGATCACTTCTCCGTCCAGTGCATAACCCTAAAGTTACAGTCCATATCCGCAGTGTTTATAGTATCCTTTGCAGTCATCCTGCGTTATTAACTTCGGCACATTTTTAATGAACCGTTGCGGACATAAATTGTCCCGAATAAAATCGATGAACTTCGCATTCGTTGTCCCGCCGGCAAATGGCTTCGATGCAATCATTCCGCTGTGGCAAATCGCACAAATACCCTCGGCAGTCTATAAAACTTTTTTTATAAGTGAATCCGGAAATCTTTAATTCCCGACCAATCATTGAACCGCTCACCTTGACAAACTTCATCATCATTGCAGCGAGTTCAGCAACGTATTTCTTGAGTTGTTCCTGAAAGGGTTTGAGTTTTCGTTTTGCGCCGGCAACGCCTTTAAGCGGCTTGGCTTCAAAAGAGCCGGTTTGTTTTCCTGCCGTTTGAGTTGTTGAATTTCATTGACGGGACACGCCGAACTTTTCGGCTGTTTTTCTTTCGGAACGTCCGTTGTGAATGTCGTTCATGACCCTTGTCCGCAAGTCCATTGAATCGGCTTTTGCCATTGCTCGCCTCCGTGAATATCCTTGTGATAATAATATTATGGAATTTTATCATACAAAGGACAAAAACAAAACGGATTATGCACTAGCAAAATTAGCAATACCAATTCCGGCAGGCGGCTTATTTCATAAAACTTTCCCAAAAGCCGTTGAACATCGGCGTTTGGTAGTCCCAGAAGTAAGCGTACAGCACCGCCGTTAAAACAACAATCACCATGCCGAAGAAAACCGCCGTTCTTGACGATGTCAAATCCATCGACGTATTGGTTTCCAGTTTGAATGCCTTTGGCATCGGGAAAAATAACCGCAGCAGTGCCAGCACTAGCACAATCGAACAGAAAGTAATGCTCATCCGGTCAAGGAATGCCGTATTCGGACGCAAAATCATCAACGCACCGTAAATCACCGGACTTAACAGAATCGAAACCGTTCCAGACCATCGCGGTGCTTTGTGTACAAAAAATCCGAACATAAAAGCACACAAAATCCCCGGCGAAACAAATCCCTGAAATTCCTGAATGAAATTGAATATGCCGCCGAATTTCGGATTGTCCAGTACCGGAACAAGACAGCATCCAAGAATCATAAAACCAATGACACTGATTCTGCCGATGAAGACAAGTTCCCATTCGGACGGTTCCTTCCTGATAAAGGAGACCTCTTTTTGATGCAGATACGAGACCGTTTCCTTGTAAATGTCCATCGTGAATAATGTCGAAACAGCGTTGAGCATTGCCGCCATCGCACTGATGACCATTCCGAACAGTGCCGCCAAAGCAAAGCCGTAAAGTCCCCCTTTCGGAACAAGGTTGGCCAGCAGCAAGCCGAAAGCAGAATCATAGTCATAACCGGAAACCAGTTTGCCGTAATCGGGGTTCGTGCCGAGCAACTTTTTGTATTGCGCTTTTTGTTCGTTCAGGAATTGGAGCGGGACAGAAATGTTTTCCGGCGTTGCCGCACCGGTTTTTTCGGCATTGAACACTAACATTTTTTTCGCTTCTTCGGGATAGAACGCCGCAAATTTATCATCGAAATCGAAAAGTTGTCCGTATTTTTCCCGCTCGGCTTTCAACACTTCAAATCCGCCTTTGCCTTCAAAAGCACGGTGCTTCATTTCCGTACTGTAAAGATTAAACGCAATCAAGCCGGGGAAAATGACAATGAACGGAATCAGCAATTTCAGAAACGCCGCCAGCACGATTCCTTTTTGTCCTTGTGCAAGAGAACGGCTTCCCAGTGTCCGCTGCATAATGTGCTGGTCAAGTCCCCAGTAATACAGATTCGGAATCCAAATGCCGAACATCAGAGCCGTAATCGGCAAAATCGTATCCGTCCATGGCAGGTTCATGCGGAGTTTGCTTTCGTTCAGCGTTGTGAACCGCTCGCAGGCACCCGCTTTTTCCAGTTTCGGCAGCAGTTCCTTCTGTTTTTCTTCGGAGAATTCCAACGCCTGCATGGCGGATTCCAGCACCGGTGTATCGACCTGACCGAGTTTTTGTAACGCAAAAAACAGAATGATGACACCGCATAAAATCAGTGCTGTTCCTTGCAGCGACCCTGCCCATGCGGCCGATTTCAAACCGCCGTAGAGAACGTACACCGCCGCAAAAAAGCCGAGTATCCAGCAGAACGTGACCAGATTCAATTCGATGCCGAAATAGACCTGTCCGCCGAAAATGTCGGAAAACGCCTTCGCACCGGCATAGTTCACCGCGGTGATGGTGACGAAAGCATAAATGAACAGCAGCGACAGCGACATCAATGTCCGGCACAGCCGGTTGTAGCGGGTTTCCAAAAACTGCGGAATTGTGTAAACGCCCGCTTTCAGAAAACGGGGAAGGAAGATGAAAGCGACAATGACAAGCGAAACGGCGGCAATCCATTCATACGAGGCAATTGCCAGTCCGATATTGCGTGCGGCTTGACCGGGCATTCCGACAAATTGTTCGGCACTGATATTGGCGGAAATGAGTGAAATACCGATAAGCCACCATGCCAAACCGCGTCCGGCGAGAAAATAGTCCTCGCTGGCGGCGGATGCTCCCTTTTTTTTGTCCCGTCCCCCCATCACGAAGGCAATCGCAAGAACGGCAAGGAGAAAACCGAAGAAAACAGCAATGTCAATGGCAGCGGTCATAAATTCAGATTGTCTGATAGATTGAGGGAAAACGCAGATTATACAAAAAGAGGAACATTATGTAAGCCCCCGCTCACGCCCTTTTTCAGAAAATTCCGATGCAGAAAATGCCGGATAATTTTGTATAATGGACAAATGCGTTTTACGCAAGATGTTCGTCACTTTCCCATTTGATGCAATGATTGGTGCAATGAAGAAAACTCTCCCGGCAATTTTATCCGCAGCGGTATTTTTATTTTTGACGGTGTCCGCGGTTTCGGCGGCGGATTGGAAGTCCGAAGCCGATGCCCGAATCGAAAAACACCGTAAAGAAAATGTCCGTATTACGGTTACGCAAAACGGAAAACCGGTAAACGGAGCGTCCCTTGAATTCAAAATGCAGCGGAACGAATTTCTGTTCGGCAGCAATATCTTTATGTTCGACCGTTTCCGGGATAAAAAAGACAATGCGGCTTACGGCGAACAGTTTGCCGCTGTTTTCAATTTTGCCACGCTTGGTTTTTACTGGAGTTCGTATGAATCCCGTCAGGGGCAGCCGAATGATGCGTATGCCGAAAAAGTTGTCCGCTGGTGTCAGGAACATCGCATCCGCACCAAAGGACATCCGCTGGTTTGGAACACCGGTGATCCGGGGTGGATAAAAGAAATGCCGACGGAAGAGTTGTTCCGTGTGCAAACCGGACGGGCGAAAACGTGTACCGAACATTTCCGCGGACAGATCAATACTTGGGACGTGATCAACGAGGTTACGGAATGGCAGCGCAAAGACATGCAGCAGCGGTCGCCGAAATTAACGGAGTTAGGAAAATCGGTCGGCGAAGAAAAATTAGTCCGGGAGAGTTTTGCGGCAGCGAGGCAAGGCAATCCTGATGCAACGCTGCTCATCAACGATTATGTTACAGATAATCGTTATGCGGCACTGCTGGACAAATTCGTCGCGGACGGTAAACCGCTCTTTGATGCGATCGGGATTCAATCTCACATGCACAGCGGCGTGTGGAATAATCAACGTCTTTGGGAAACGTGTGAACGTTTTGCCCGATTCGGAGTGCCGCTGCATTTTACAGAGTTGACGGTGATGTCCCTGCCGCGTCACCGGGATTGGGAAAAAGCCGACTCGACACCGGAAGGGGAGACGTTTCAGCGGACGGAGGTCGAGCGGATTTACACGATGCTTTTTTCGCATCCGTCTGTTGCAGCGATTACATGGTGGGATTTCAGCGATCAGGGGGCGTGGATGAATGCGCCGTCCGGTTTAGTGAGGAAAGATATGTCGCCGAAACCGGCGTATCACGCATTAAAGAAGTTGATTACGGAAGATTGGACAACGAACATTGTCTTGAAAACAGATACGGACGGTCGTGCATCGGTCAGAGCGTTTCGGGGAGATTATCAGGTGATTGCCTCTTTGCCGGACGGAACGAAAAAAGAATTTCCTGTGAGTGTGCAAAAAGGAGAAGCGAATCAATTTGAATGGGATATGTCTCCGTCCGCTGAACGGTCTTTGACCCGCTGAATCCGGCTATTTTTCCTTCGCTGTGTCTGTCCCTGCATTGCGGACAACACACAGCCCTTTGGTCAGAAAGTATGTTATAATAGGGAAATACGGAGTCCATTCCTTGTCGTCCTGCTATGCGAACGATACGACTATTCGCCTCGCTGTATCAGCAAATCATTCTTACAGTTATTGTCTTCCTCGTCATGGTCGGGGTGACAAACTGGTACGTTTACTCTTTCGTAAAAAGACAAATGACGGAAAACGGTTCACAACTTGTGACCCTTTCTCAAACACAGGCAACAGCATTTCTCCGGTCTTTTGAATGGATTCTTAACGGTGCCGCATTCAGTATCGAATATTCGCTTAAAACCGACAATTCCGATGCGGAAGTCGAAAAGATTTTCCGCGAACTTTCCCGCTGGTTAGCCCATAACAATATCAATGCTCATCCGCTCGGTGTTGTCAGAGGAAAATATGTTGACGACGGATTATGGTCGGATCAGCCGGACGACTACGATCCGGTCATCCGTCCTTGGTACACCAAAGCCGCCGGTGCAAGGGACAAAGACAGCAAAACGGCTATCGTCTATACCACCTATACATCCCGGCGGACAGGCAAATTTGCGGTTGCCCTTTCCAGAGAAATTCTGGACGAGGACGGTGTTTCTATCGGTGTTATTGCCGTTTCCGTGGACGCAAAAGTGCTGTCCGATCACCTCAGCGACATTCAGGATACGACCGCGTCCTATTCCGCACTTACCGATGAAAACACGCAGACACTTTCACACAAAAACCGGCAACTCATCGGCAAACCATGGCGGGAAATCGGTCCCGCTGAACAGAAAATGGGCGAATTGGTCCAACTCGGTCATGGTTCTCTTGATGCTTATGAGTTCCGTTCTTATGACGGTACCGAAAAAATCGCCTATGTGCGGAAAATGTTTAACGGCTGGTACGTTTGTGCAATTCTGCCGGTCAACGAATATTATGCAAAGATTCATACGATGATAACGGTCATCACTTCAATGGGGCTGGCCTTCATGACCATTCTTTGCGTTCTGCTAGCCCGCGTCAACCGGGAAAAGAGTTCGGCGGAAGAACGCAGCCGGAGCAAGTCCACGTTCCTTGCCAAGATGAGTCACGAAATACGGACTCCGATGAATGCGATTATCGGCATGTCGGAACTGATTTTGCGGGAAAGTCCGACATTATCGCCGCGTGTCATTGAATACATCACCGGCATCCGGCATGCCGGAAATAATCTGCTGTCCATCATCAGCGATATTCTTGATTTTTCTAAAATCGAATCCGGGCGGCTTGAAATTGTTGCCGGCCGATATATGTTTTCTTCGCTGGTGGGCGATGTCATCAACATTATCCGTCCGCGTTTGCAGGAAAAGAATCTGCAATTCGTTGTCTTTGTGGATGCTTCGATTCCGGGTCATCTTAACGGAGATGTCGTGCGAGTCCGGCAAATTATGCTGAATCTGCTGTCGAATGCCGTCAAATATACCGATACCGGTGTGGTCGCTTTGCGGATCACCGGTACGCGGGATACGGACGATCCGAGCGGAACCGCACCGGTCATTCTGAAAATCTCCATTACCGATACCGGAATCGGCATTAAACCGGAAGATCAAGACAAACTTTTCGAAGAGTTTGTTCAGGTGGATTTAGCCGCAAACAAAGGCAGAGAAGGAACCGGACTCGGACTGGCGATTACTCACAGTTTCATTACGATGATGGGCGGCGAGATTAACTTTGAAAGTTGTTACGGAAAAGGCAGCACCTTTAACGTCACTCTGCCGCAGCAGGTTGTCGATGATGAACCGTTTTCCTCTATTAATAATCCGCAGGATGTTAATGTTCTGATCTATGACCCCCGGACAGTTCATGCGAATTCGCTGGTCGATACTTTGAAAAATCTCGGCGTGCAGTATAAAATTGCCGCCGGACAATCCGATTTTTATGACTGTATTCAGAAACAAAAGTATTCTCTCATTCTGACTGCATCGTTTGTCTATGAATCGGTCAAACACATGCTGGATCAATATGCGGGACATACACGGATCGCGCTGCTTGCCGACGATTCGGCGGCAACCTACCGCAGCGGCATCCCGACGCTGTTTATGCCGGTGTATTCGCTGCCGATTGCGAATTTAATCAATAATGTTTCTCAAGACGCATTTTTTGAAGAAAGAGAAAGTGCGCAAATTCGTTTCCGTGCGCCGGAAGCACGTATTCTTGTGGTCGATGACATTAAAGTCAATTTGAGCGTTGCCGAAGGATTGATGCTTCCCTACGAAATGCAAATGGATTTTTGTCTGTCCGGTCAGGATGCGGTGGAACTGATACGGAAAAACCGGTACGACATTATTTTTATGGATCACATGATGCCCGGATTGGACGGCGTTGACGTAACGCTCAAAGTCCGCGGCTGGGGGGGTACGTATTATACAACGGTGCCGATTATCGCCATGACCGCCAATATCGTAACAGGAATGAAAGAAATGTTTCTGCAAAACGGCATGAATGATTTCCTGCCGAAACCGATTGAAATGTCGCATCTGAATCAGATTCTGACGCGGTGGATTCCCAAAAACAAACAGGAAAAAAAGTCCGTGATTCAGCAGAGCGAAACACAGAATTTGCCGCTGTCGATCCCCGGATTGGATACACGGAAAGGAATTGCGATGATGGGTTCCAGAGACCGCTATCTGAACATTCTGCACATGTTTTTGCCCGATGCGGTCTCAAAATTGAAATTGGTGAAAGAAGCATGGAAAGCGGGAAATTTGAAACAGTATATCACCAATGTTCACGGATTAAAAAGTGCTTTGGCAAGTTTGGGGGCAACGGAATTATCGCAGCACGCCGCTCTTTTGGAAGCGGCGGGACGCAGCGAAAACCGGAATACCATCGATCAGGAAACCGGACAATTTTTAAGCAGTGCAGAATCTCTCCGCGCGGCATTAGAATCCGCCCTGCAAACACTGCATCCGTCTGTGAATGAAGAAAATACAGGATTCCTGAATACCGAATTGTCCCAATTGAAGGCAGCCCTGCAAACGATGGATGCCGCTGCCATTCACCGCATCCTGAACACGCTGAAAGCCGAATCATGGACTGCCGGAATACAGAACAGGATTGATGAATTGAGCCGGCATATTTTATTGTTCGATTACGATAAGGCGATAGAATGTATCGCACAAATTCAGGAACAAAAAACATGAACCACGCCGCTGATGAAAACGGTGTACTGCCGCCTGTGATTTCAGCCCTATTGATTTTGCACAAGTTTATTTCACTCACCTTTATTTCACAATAGTATGGACGGGGAAGAACCGGAATTTTCGGAGCGTTCTTTCCGGCGGGAACGCTGGGCGGGAACAATTTTGGCGTTTTTGTCTACATTCTTTTATGGTATTTCCAATGTTGCGATCCGGTCTCTGACCGACGGACAGATTGCTGCCGATGCTGACTGGATTTTGTTCTGGAAGGAATTTATCGGTCTTTCGCTTTTGATTCCATGGCTGATCGTCCGGCTTTTGCAGGGGCGGTTTCAATACAGTTCGAAACGTCTTGCGCTGTATATTGTGATTGCCGCCGTTTTTTGTCAACTGATCGGGGCGCATCTGCAAGTTCTTGGATATGCTGTTATCGGGCTGATTATTTCGGTTCCGCTGATTCAGTCCTCGACGCTGCTCGGTGTTGCCGTTTTCGGTTATATTTTTCTCGGCGATCTTCTTTCCCGAAAACGGCAGGCGGCGATTGCGGTTTTGATTACTGCCGTTGCGATTTTAAGCATCGGCAAGGAAATGACGGCGGCAAAAACGGATACGGTCAATGCCGGTCTGTTTCTGCTTGTTGCGGCAGGAACGGTTCTTGCCGGAATTTCCTATGCGGCTTATATTACGATACTGCGGTATTCAATCCGGCAATTCTGGAAAGACGAAAA
Organism: Planctomycetaceae bacterium; assembly: GCA_031256755.1. Taxonomy (GTDB): domain Bacteria; phylum Planctomycetota; class Planctomycetia; order Pirellulales; family Thermoguttaceae; genus WRKP01. The sequence goes on along the minus strand of JAIRPZ010000059.1, from coordinate 1,786 downwards.
CAGCACTTGGCTTTCGTTTCAGTTCCGGCACTGGATCGGACACGATCACACGAAAACGCCGGGGCAGCGGTTTTATTCCCCTTTTCCTGTTACGTTAATGATGAGTATTGTTTTTGCTGTCGGGCTGGTGATCTTCGGAACGGCATTATACGGGAAACACGGCGCAGCCGGTTTTACCGATGTTCCGGCAGCGGCATGGTATGTGATACCGGTTTCCGCAACTGCCAATCTGATCGGATTTTTCTTTCAGATACAGGGCTTGCGGGTCACGACGGCTGTTCAGGCATCGCTGATTGCGGTCAGTCAAATACTCATGCTGTCGCTGATCGGCTTCCTTTGTTTTCACGAAACGGTGAATATGCTCGTGATCAGCGGTCTTGTTCTGACGGTATACGGCGTGTTCATGTCGGCGAAACCGGAACGGTCGCCGTAATCATTTATCCCTGCTGCAAAGCCGCAATCGAAGTGCCGCTGCAATGACATGCGTTCTCGAAAAATGAATTTTCGGAAAAATTGCCGGAATGTCTGCCGAAACATCATTCCGTTTCCGGCGGAGCGGCGGGCGGTTCGGCTGTATTCTTTGCGGCTTCCTCCTTTTTCTTACGCGCGGCTTCTTCCTTTTGCCGTTCTTCCCCTATTTTTTAATCCCGCTCATACTCTTCGCATCGGTCCGCATAAGACGGAAAATGACCGCCATGATGCAGTTCTTTCGCATAGCGAATCAATTTATCGTTACGGTTATTTTTGCGGGCGCGGCTTGCGGTGAGAAAATTTTCCAGCAGTTCCATCGGCACGTCTTTGCGGATAAACCAAACTGTACCGTCCAAAAACAAGGCGTGAAAACCTTTGCCGTCAATTCCTTTCCGCAAATCCGCCGGAAGATTACGGACATCAAGATCGCCCGGTTCCGCCCAATGAACGCCGGAATTTTTAACGCTGACCGCAAAGATCAAATGTCCGCAGCTATCCAGTTTTTTCAGCGTTTGCAAGTCAAATGCCGTATCCGGTCCGGTAATTCCCATCACATTCGTCCAATAGTCCTCCGGTCGTTCTTTGCCGGCTGCGGGTCTTGCTCCCCAGCAAAAAGTACCATTCCATTGGTGTCTATTATGGTCGGAATCATACGGCTCTTCATAACGCCATTTCTCCTGACTACCATCACCGCCGCAATACGTAGCAGACGCATCGGACAATCGCCAACTGATCATCGTATTCGGCGGCGTATCTTTGTACTCTTTTGATAGGTCCTTGGCAGCAGGAGGACATATGCGAAAATCAAGTTCCGGGTCACGCAACGGGGGGCGAAGGTGCCGAGTAATATTGTACATGCTCATATAAGCATCGACAAGACAGTGCGCATGATCAAGGTGGCGGCCGTATTCTGCCCTCCACCGTAATCCTCCGACAATGCCGATGAGGAGACATAACACGATCGAAACAATAATAATTTTCTTCTTTCTCTTCATCATTTTCCCTTTCCTCATAGCAATTATGCGGTGATAAATTCGTCAAAGTAACGGGGCCAATGTAAAACGTATTCGTGCGGTAAATTCTCTTTTTGTTTTTGATCGCAGTGATACGAATACAGAAAGAAACCAAAATCGAAAATAATAACGGCAAGAAAAAACATTAGTGAGGGAATTGCCCAAAAAGGTTAATTTTCCTGATTTTAACATTTTGCGGAAAGCCCGCAAGATAAGAGGAGATGCCGGTTGCGCAGCATCTCGTCAGAGCGGATTTTTCGGCGAAAGCGGCTTTCCGAATCCGTTTTTGTATCTCAATAATT
>JAIRPZ010000052.1 GCA_031256755.1 Planctomycetaceae bacterium | reverse complement strand
AAATTGATGGAGGCGATACCGCAAGAGATTGGCAAGGGTAAAGTGTTGTTGATGGACAAGGCGTATGAGGGGGATGCGTGCCGCAAAAAGGTGCGAAAATGCAAGATGCGTCCGGTTGTTCTGCCGAAGAGTAACCGGAAGAAACCTTGGCGATATAGTAAGAAGTTGTATAAGCGGAGGAATGTTGTTGACGCAACTTCCGTAAAATAAATGAGTTCCGAAGAGTGTTCACCCGATACGATAAACTCGATGAAACCTATAACGCTTTTATTGCGCTCGCAAACATCGCTATTTATCTGAAAAATTAGCGTCAACACGACCTAGGGAATGCTATTTGGGCGGACTTGGTGTTAATCGTTTTTCTATTTCTGCTCATCAAAACCATTTTATCGTCAAAACATTTATTACTAATCCCGTTCAAATTACGGCAGTTATTTTACGGCGGACAGCGATCCCCCGCACGAGTTGACAAACCGGCAAGAGACAATTAAAATGTATATCTCATGCTGCAGGTTTTTTACGGGTTAATGTACATTTATCGTTACGGTTAAGAATCTCATCCATATATGATACGGCAAAACACACTCATCCATGTTCTTATCGTATCCATGCAAGGGCTACTTGTTCTTGCGTCGCTGATAATATCTTGCACTTTGGTTTATATTTTATGGTTCTCAAATATACCCTTAGTCATGTCCACTGATTCTTTCGGTACTGCAAATTCTCCTAGCACATTAAAAAGAACCGTGTATTGTATCGGAATTAGTATCTATTTTTCGCTTAATGTTTATTGTTATCCGTTTACCGTTCTTGTTTGCCACGGCATGACGGTTTATCGGCAGATTAAAGGACTGCATTATTACGGCTGGCTTTTTTCCCCTTATGTTTTCTTTGCCATTCTTGTCCTTTACTTCATTTGTTTAGTGTTTTGGTGTTTTAACTTTTAACTACTTTATGATAATTTTTTATGATAATGATTTGGCAACACATTGTTGGAGAAACAATATCGGCGGCAGACCACAATTCCGCACCGGTTGACAAACCGGCAAGAGACAATTAAGATGTATATGAATTTTACATTGATGAATAAGAATGAGAAAAATCATCGATCATAAACAGACAAAGGCAGTCAATAGCCGCGGCGTTAAACAAGTTGCTTTAGTTGGTTACAGTCACGGCGGCGGGAGTGTCTATAATCTTTCTGTTCGTCTTAATCTGAAAAAACGCTATTAGACACATACTCTCTTGTGTTCACATCATATATTGATGCGATACGTAACAACACCAATCAAGATTGGTGTCCGCAAACAGCAGAAACATGGCTACCGGTCGGTACACTGTTTCATACCAATCAGTATCAACAGAATACCAATATCAACGAGGCTCTGCTCAATGGGGATGTTGTACCGGGTGCGGCAGACAATATGAATCGTTCCGGTCTAAATGGCAGGACGCTATACCATTCCATGAGAAACGGTAATGTGCAGTCAGGAATCGACACCAATACCGTCGTTCAAAATTTTCTGACCATACGGTTTCAACAAAAAGTCACGTGTTGAGTAACTGTTGCCAGAAATATTTTTTCGCATTCCTTAACCATTATTACCAATAACGATTATGCCGGAACAACGTTATACTTGGAAAGAAATTTGCGTATTGGGTGCTGCTCTGCTATTTCCTGTCATCTATTTCGTGTTGATTGCACTGTTTGCCCATTTGATATTTGCGGGAGATCAATGGAAACTCCCCGGTTTTGCAGAAAATATAACGGGCATGGCACTACCAATATTAATCCTTGTCTTGCCTCTTGCAATCCCGTTCATATCTATACGGTTTACTATTCAATCTATTGACGAAAAAAGTTCTCATGTCGTTACGATACTGGGATCGTGTACGGCAATCTGTATTGCTGCTGTTCTGTTTGCATCCAGTACCATTCTTCCCGGCGGCGGACTTGTATTGTCAGCCCTTCTACGGAACGAAATTGGGTGTATTGTCGTTTATACAATACTTATTATTACTTTTTCATTTCCTTCCTTTATAACAATGATTCGGAAATATCGTGCCTCCGGGAATAATGACAATCAGCAATAGAAACAAAATCGGCAAGCCGTTAAAAGAATGGCTTCACTCCCCCGAAAACGCATCCTTTGCTAATGCTGCTTGATTGAAGTTTCGCACCAGTGTACAAAAAGGAAAAAATCAGTAAACTCTGTAAATCATAGCAATGGACAGTAACGGAACAACGCCGCTAACACACTGATGATTTTCGACACGCTGGATCACTTACCGCAATATCTGCCGGAAGCCGTTTGGGAAAAATTACAACCGGTGATCATGCGGTGCGGTGCCGACCTGCCGGTTGGAAAAATGCCTATTGACTCTTCGGACATCTTTGCAGATATTTCGGTTTATGAAACAAAGTTCGGACAGGAATGCCGGTTTGAAACGCACACAAAATACAGCGATATTCAAATTATTTTAAGCGGTTCGGAAGAGATCGGTCTTGTTCCGGCGGAATTTCTTTCTGCCGAAACGGGTGAAGAGACAAAAAAAGATGTACGTTTTTACAAACCGGCGGAACTTTCAGCAGCGGTTTCGCGGGCGAAATTGACGCTGACTGCCGGTTGTTTTGCCCTGTTTTTCCCGCAAGATGCACATTGTCCGCAAATCGCCGCCGCCGGAGAAAAAACGGTTGTCAAAAAAATGGTCATTAAAATTGATACGGATTTACTGTTAGGCAAAAAATAGTGTATATTAGGGATGTTTGTTTATCCTCTGATATTCCCTGATGAAACGGTCAGAAAGCCGTAATTGAATGGTTCGCCGTGTTGCTGTTACCGGACTGGGCATTGTCGCTCCGCAATGCCGGTCGATTGGTGAATTCTGGAATTTGCTCATTGCCGGAAACGGATTGGCGTGTTCCGGCGGCGGGTTTGCGCCCGCTGCACTAATGCTGCCTGCGGAATTCAATGCCGGGATCAGTGAGTTTGAGACCGCGGATTCTGCCCGGCAAAAAGCCATCCGCAAAAATCTCAAAGTCATGTCCCGCGAAATCCAAATGGCGGTTGCCGCCAGTTGCCGGGCATTAACGTGTGCCGGTATTTCCGTCGGGCAATTCTCCGCTGACCGCGTTGGGATTTCTTTCGGTTCGGATTACATCATCACTACACCCGAAGACGTATTGGACGGCATTAAAAATTGTACGGATTCTGACGGTTTCAGATTCGGCAAATGGGGCATGTCCGGGCTTGCCGGAATGCAGCCGCTTTGGCAGTTAAAGTATCTGCCGAATATGCCGGCAAGCCATATTGCAATTCTCAATGATTTTCATGGACCGAGCAATTCGATCACGCTGCGGGAAGCGTCTGTTGGGGCGGTGATCGGCGAATCGGTCGAAATTATCAAATCCGGTCGGGCAGACATTATGGTTGCCGGCACAACCGGCAGCCGGCTGCACCCGTTTAAATTTCTTCATGCTCGGCTGCATGAAGAATTGACGCAGACGGCGTGCCGTCCATTTGATTTGCACCGGGATGGAACGGTTCTCGGCGAAGGTGCCGGTTCAGTCATTCTCGAAGATTGGGAACATGCGGAGAGACGGGGAGCAAAAATCTGGGCGGAGATACTTTGCGGCAGTTACCGTTTCGGCAGGGATTGCCGCTCGGCTGTCTGCGGTGTCTTGAAAAGTGTGCTGCGGCGGAGTAATATGCTGCCGGAAAATGTCGGACATGTGAATGCGCATGGTTTGGGGGTGCGGGAATTGGATTTTGCAGAAGCGGTGGCAATTGACGATGTATTCGGCAAACGGCAAAAACCGGTGCCGGTAACGGCGGTAAAAAGCGTGTTCGGCAATCTTGGTGCCGGTTCAGGAATGACGGAATTGATAGCCGGTATTTTATCGTTACAAAATCAAACACTGTTTCCGGCACATACGGTTACAGAACTTGATCCAGCGTGTCCTGTTGCACTGGTTGAAAAAAGCGGTATACCGGCAGGCGATTCTTTTGTCAAAATTGCCGTGAACCCGCAAGCCCAATGCTCGGCGGTACTGGTGCGGAACTGTACCAATCTTTGATCCGGCAGGAACATTCGCAATCTGTAATCCGGTAAAGTCCCGCTGATGAGGTGATCCCTCTTGTGTCGCCGCCTGCTGCTTAACTTCGGTTACTCCAAACCGGGGTACGGCACTGAATACTTCTGCACCCTCAAAAACAACGTTTATGACGGCAACGGCACCTTCACGAGAGCAAATGAATACGCCACACCTTGCAGAAGAATATCGCCGGTATTGCCGCTGACCTCGGAAAGGAAGGCAATTACATCAATGCGAGAACCTCCGCCGATTTGCAGAACGGTGTCGGCAGAACGCATGATGGAACGGCAACAGTTTCCAACTGGAGACCGCTTGCCGACCAGAAACTTTGGGCGTTGTCGTACAACGAATGGGCAGGTGTTAGCGGCGACGCAAGAAGTTTTGGCACAAGTACAATTATCTATTTTTGGCTTCGTTCTCCCAGCCGCCTCTCCAGCGGCGACGCGTTGGTTGGCATATCCGGCGGCGGTGCCAACTACGCTACCATTAGCACCGGTTATTATGGTGTTCGTCCCGCTTTCGATTTATCGTTGAGTGATGCTGCGTTTTACAAAACGGTTGATGGAAAAACCAAGTTCACTTTTTATGATGATACGCTTGCCGCACCGGTTGTCAGCGTCAATGAAGACGGAACGCTAGGTTTTACCGGTTCGCTTCTCGCCGCATGGACTTACGGCGGCAGCACTTCTGATTTTATGACGCTTACCACAACAAACGGTGTATTTGATTTGTCATCGCTCGGATTGGACGACGGGGATTACACGTTGAACCTGTATAATGCGCAGTTGAACGGCGATTTGTACAGCGATTTTATCAGCACAGAAGCGTTTTCGTATGCCTTCACGGTCGGCAAGTCCGGTAACGCAACACCGGAACCGGCAACGCTGGCGTTGTTCGGATTGGGCATTGCCGGTCTTGCCGTTTTGCGGAGACGGCGGGGGAAATAATTGATAATTGATAATGGAAAATTGACAATTAGAGAGACGGCAGACCGCAGCAAGAAAGAATCTTTTCTGCTGCGGTCTGCAAACTGCCGTCTGCAAACTAATTATCCATTATCAATTAAAACGCTTTCCGCTCTCAAAAATACCGCCCGTGCGTTCGTCACAACGGTTCTTGACAAATTGACCGTTTCTGCCTACACTACGCATAATACATAGTACACTGCGAATGCAGAGTGCCTTTACGTTTCCCCTTTTTCAGAGACGATTACAAACACGAATTCGATTTTCGTAACAATATGTCATTTGATTCATCCGTCCGAACCGGAAGCACTGCCAGAGAGACCGCCGTTCTTGCCGGTGTTTATCTTGACGGCGAAGGTCAATCACAGTCGCCGCTGGACGAACTTGCCGGTCTTGCTGAAGCCGCCGGCATTTCAGAAGCGGGACGCATTATTCAACGCCGCCGGAAACCGGAAAGCGCAACCTACATCGGCAGCGGAAAACTGGATGAACTCAACGAACTCGTTCACGCCGCCGATGCCGATCTCGTGATTTTTGATAACAATCTCGCTCCCGGTCAAACAAAGAACCTCGAAGAATCTCTGAAAGTGAAAGTCATTGACCGCACTGAATTGATTCTCGATATTTTTGCAAGCAGGGCAAGAACCAGCGAAGCCCGGCTGGCGGTAGAACTGGCTCAACTCGAATACTCGCTGCCGCGCCTGAAACGGATGTGGTCACACCTTGAGCGGCAGGGTGTCGGCGGCGTGGGCTTGCGGGGTCCCGGCGAAAAACAACTCGAAGTCGACCGCCGTCTTGCTCAAAAACGGATTCTTGATTTGAAAGCCGAACTCGCTCAAATTCACCGGCGGCGGCAGCGGGAGGTTGCCGCCCGAAAAACATCACGCACACTTTCACTTGTCGGCTATACCAATGCCGGTAAAAGTACGCTGATCAATAAACTCACCGATTCCGATGTTTTTGTAAAGGATCAACTTTTTGCGACATTGGATACCCGGACGCGCCGCTGGAGTTTGCCCGGATGGGGTCCCGTTTTGATCAGCGATACGGTCGGTTTTATCAGAGATTTGCCGCACCACCTTGTGGCGAGTTTTCGGGCAACTTTGGAAGAAGCGAATCAAGCCGATTTGCTGCTGCATGTTGCCGATGCATCCAGCAGCGAGATTCACGAACAGATCGCCGCGGTCTGTGAAGTTCTGACCGATTTAGGAATTCGGGAAAAGGACACGATTCTGGTGCTGAACAAAATTGATGCGCTTGCCCCGCACTCCGCACTTCTCACACCGCTTTTGGAAAAATATCCGAATGCAGTGCCGATCAGTGCGAAAAGCGGTGCCGGTTTGGAACAGTTAACGGCGGCGGTCAGCGAGGCATTGAGCAAGGAGTTTTTCGATTTAACCATCACAATACCTATCGGCAACGGTCGGCTTGAAGCATTTTTGGCAAGAGAAGGGGAAGTGCTGTCCAAGCAGTATAACGAAACATCGGCGGTGATTCACTGCCGGATACCGCAGCACGTTTCAGGACAACTCCGCCGTGAAAAAGAAATGCTGCCGGAGATTCATATCGAAGGTCTGCCGGAAGAAAAAACGGACGGCTGGAATTAAAGACAGATGACAGGAAGTGCTTAATTTTCGATGACAAAGACCGATAATGCGGACAGGATATTCAGCAACTCTTCGGCATCTTGTTCGGCAAAAACGACCGCCGGATTTTTGCTGCTTCCGGCGGACAAAATCCAGCCGTTAGTTAATGTAACAGAATCCGCTGATATATTTGTTACAAAATATTCGCCGTCCGCAGCCGGTTTGTTGATCTGAATCGGAAAGCGTCCGGCATATAAACCGCCGAGCGACAGAATTAATTCGCTGCGGCGGATAGAAATTTTTGCGTCAAATTGTCCGGTCAGAACTTTTAACCTGCCGCCGGCGCGGAGCGGCTGACCGGGCGTTAATCCGTTGATTTTGCAGAGCAGCGAAGGGGTCAGTTTGAAATTTCCGGCAACGGATTCAATTGTGTCTCCTTGCTGAATCGTGTAGGGTGGTTCAAGAATATGCGTTTCCCGTGCATAGATAACGCTGCGGGCAAGGTGATCCAGTATCGGCAGCATCTTTTCCCGTTCTGCGTCATTCAATTCTTTCTGTTCGTACAGCAAACTCAAATCAATAAATGCCGAGCAGGTTTGTTTCGCATTTCCCGCAGCGGTCAGTGCATACTGTTCTTCGATGAACCGGGCAACGGCAGCCCGAACCAATACGGGTTTTCCTGCGGCGGGTGTTTCCTGATGTTTCACTGCCGGCTGTTTTTTTTCTTCCGGCGGAGTTCCCGCTGCCGCCTGAACAGGCGACAATGATAAAACTTCGGCAACGTGGGAATGGATTTTCGGCGGAGCAAACGACACAATGGGGGCTTTTCCGTCAAGTTCCGGCTTTGCCGGTTCAAAGATGATACGCTGCCGGGTTGCTGTTCTGACGTAGTTATCCGTTGTCCGTTTCGTTTCTGTATCTGCCGGCAGCGGCCGGACTGTTTCGGCAACCGGATGATAAGCGATGCTGTCGAAGGAATCCGCCGGAATATGTGCTGTTTCCGGTGCGGCTGCGAGCGGGTTGATCGTGCGGGGGGCAGCAAAATGGGGGAGTGCTTGCGGAAGATCGGAAGAGAGAGAAGCCGGGGCAATACGGCTATCCTGCGTTTCTTGCGGCGGAGAAACAGCAACAGGTTCAACCGGCGGACGCAGAAGCGGAGCCGTTGATAAACCGGGAGCCGGCAAAACTTTCAACTGTGCTTGCGGTTTTGACGGTGCAGGCAACAACACCAACACCGGTTCGACCGGTTTTGACGCGACCGGCTGCGGATCGGCAGGCGGCGCAGGAGGCGGAGCGGCTTCCGGCGGCGGGGCAACCGGTACGGCAGCGGGTTTGGCAACCGGCACCGCAACAGGGACTTCCGGCTGGACACGTGCCGCAACATCGGGCTGCGGTTCCGACGGTGCCGGAGTGACCGACATCGGAGAATTAGGCGGGGCAGGTGCGGACGGCACTGTCTCGAAAAAAGCGGGCGGAGCAACGATCGGAGGTGCGGTATCGAAAACGGGCGGGTTTCCGAGAAGAGCATCGGCTCTGTTTTCTGCCAGCGGAACCCCCGGCGGCGAAACGCCCTCTACGTAAAAAACGGGGGCTACACCTTGTTCAGACGCTTGTCCTTCCTGAACATCCATGCCGAATTCTTTTTTGAGATAAGCGGCATCTTCCGGCGTTACATCACGCTGCGGCGGTTTTTTCAGCAGCATGTAAGTTCCGTATGCTGCAAGACACAGCACGAGAACGGATGCTGTTCTTTTGATCATTTTTCCGGTTTTCTTCCAACCCATGACTGTCAATTCCTTATTGTTAACAGTTCGCCGCCAATAACCCCGCTTCGGCAAAGCGGATAATACCGGTTTTTCGGAATTTTCACCAGACCAATTTCATCTTTTCTGAAAGATACGGAGAGAATTTGAAAAAACCGGCGGATTGCAAAACGAATTTTAGCAATTATCGGAATTGTACGGCAGGGAAATTTCGCCGGAATCGGGTTTCACTGCCGCACGCTGCATTCTTTGCACAGATCGCCGCTTCTATTTCGGTCCTGCTTTCTGGATAGCTTTCGAAGCACCGTCCGCAAATTTTTCAAAGTTGTTTTTGAACAGATTCGCCAGATGTTTTGCCGCCGCATCATATTCTTTTGCATCCGACCACAACTGACGCGGGTTCAATACCTCTGCCGGCACTCCCGGGCAAGAAACCGGAATGGATAATCCGAAAATCGGATCCGTTATTTTTTCCGTTTTTGCCAACTCGCCGCTGTGAATCCCGTCAATAATTGCCCGCGTGTATTTGATTGACAAACGCTTGCCCACGCCATGCCTGCCGCCGCTCCAGCCGGTGTTAATCAGCCAAACCTTGGAACCGTACTTTTTCATGTTCGCGGCCAGCAGTTCGGCGTATTTTGTCGGATGCCAAATGAGAAAAACCGCCCCGAAACACGCCGAAAAGGTCGCCTCCGGCTCGGTCACGCCGACTTCAGTACCGGCAACCTTTGCCGTGTAGCCGCTGATGAAATAGTACATCGCTTGTTCCGGTGTCAATTCACTCACCGGCGGCAGAACACCAAAGGCATCGCACGACAAAAAGACGATATTTTTCGGATGATCCCCGCCGCACGGCATCTTGATATTGTCGATGAACTCTATCGGATACGAAGCCCGCGTATTTTCCGTGATCGAATCGTCATTGTAGTCCACTGTCCGACTGTTCAAATCGTACACCACATTTTCCAGCACCGTGCCGAACCGGATAGCACCGAAAATCTCCGGCTCGTTTTCCGCCGACAGGTTAATACACTTCGCATAGCAACCCCCTTCGATGTTGGAAATTCCGTCCGAAGTCCAAAAATGTTCGTCATCGCCGATCAATTTCCGGTGCGGTTCGGTCGAAAGTGTCGTTTTGCCGGTACCGGAAAGCCCGAAAAAGAGAGATACGTCGCCGTTTTTTCCCTCATTGGCAGAACAGTGCATCGACAAAAAACCCTTCTTCGGCATCAGATAGTTCATAATGGTGAAAACCCCTTTCTTCATTTCACCGGCATATTGGGTGCCGAGAATGACGAACTCTTTTTTCTCAAAAGAGAGGGCGACACTCGTTTTGCTCTTGATCGATTCCTGCATCGGATTTGCCGGAAACTGACCGGCATTGAAAATCACGAAGTCGGGCGTGCCGAAATTTTTCAATTCTTCGCATGTCGGGCGGATCAGCATATTGTACATAAACAAGGCGTGATAAGCCCGGCAGCAGATCACACGGATTTTGATCCGGTGTTTGGGATCCCAGCCGGCAAAACCGTCCACAACATAAAGTAATTCGCGGGTGTTGAGGTAGTCGACGGCACGGAGTTTGCTTTCTTCAAAGTCCTCCGGTGTCATCGGGATATTGACAGAACCCCACCAGACATCGTTTTCGGTTGAGGGTTCTTTGACAATGCGTTTATCTTTCGGACTTCTGCCGGTTTTTTCGCCGGACATACTGACAAGTGCGCCTTTTGATGTTAACGCATCGTGTTCACGCGTAAGTGCCTCTTCATACAATCTTGCCGGAGAGGAGTTCCGCAGCACTTTTTCTACATTGATTCCATACACAGACAGATCAACTGATCTCATAAATTTTTCCTTTCTATCTAATTTTATTTAAATGGTTGAACATATTACACAAAAAAATCAACTGTGCCATTATACCCCGAAGAACGGATTTCAGGAAGGGGGTTGCGTTTTTCCTTTCGCACTCCATAATAAGGGACGGATTATTTTACCCTTTTTACCTCTTCGGATCCCAAAATGAAATTCCGGCAACAACGCACAGCACTGTTTATTTCCGTTCTGCTGACCGCAGCCGTCCTTTTTTGCAGCGGTGACGTTTTCGCCGCCGATGGTGAGGCATCGGCCGGCACTGCATGGCAGAACAATAAAGCCGCTTGGAAAACATGGCTTAAAGACAAAACTCCGCAAGGAAAAATTCCCGGTACGACCGTGACGGATGCGATTGCCCGCGAACTTGATGAAGAACTGAAACCGGAACTCAACGGAAAATCTCTTGACGAACTTGAAAGAGAGGCACTTAACGCAATTGCCGGTAAAATTGGTCTTGATATTGAAGGAGAACTGGCGGGCAAAGATATAAGCGGACTTGAAATCGAATACAGAGAATATCTTGACGCAAACGCCCGCCTGCTTGGATTCACGCTGAAACCGGAAGATCGTGACGCGATAGTTCAAAGGATGACGCGGGGGATTGTCCGCGAGATTGTGCGGGAAGGAATTGCCCGTGAAATTGCTCTCCGCGGTTTTCTGAAATGGGCAGACCGGTATTTTCCGAATGGGATCAAGATCAGCCGCAACCGTGTACCCTCTTACTGGTATTACCAAAACAACGGTGTTGGTGCAACGGTTTCTAATGAAACACTCAAAAAGTTTACGTCTCTTGCCGAAATTCTTCATGCTTATCCGCCGGATAATCCGTTCAGCAACGGTGCCGGTCCCGATCATTTTCTAAAATTTGTATTAGAACTGGAGAATAAACTTAATAAGAAGAAGTGGTTTGATACGGATGGTGACGGAGTATACCTTGTCGTACCTGCACCGCCGAGTGGTACAGCACCTCCTCCTGCTGCCCGTGCCGTGACCGTTGACGGTAAGCTTGCCGCCGGAGAAAAACTCACGGCAACCTCTACAGGCGACCTTACCGGCGATTTTGCTTGGGAATCGGCTGACGATTCCGAAAATTTCGATCCTGCAACGGCAACATGGACA